>JAIDJJ010000273.1 GCA_029052265.1 Muribaculaceae bacterium | reverse complement strand
GTTCAAACGTTTGATATCCTTTTCATCTGCAGCCGCAGTTATTGCGGCTGTGGCGACTTTCGGATTCAGATATATTGAAAACGGCAGACCTGAATCGGAAATATCTTCTGAATATGCCTCCGTCCAATCACATTCATGTATTCCGGAGGCAATAGCCTCGCAATCTGAAAACACTGCTGCACATACAACAATCCCCGAAGTGCAAAAACATGCGGCGCTCGCCTCTGCAAGAGTGTCACACACCGCAACGATTCATCCCGTGATCCCTTCCCGTCCATCAGAACAATCTGTGACAACACCAATGGGAGCGATCCATGAAAAAATCAGGATACCTGATTTTTCCGACCCCATGATCGATGTCATGCCTATGATAACGGCGGCATCCATCGATCCTGCCAATATTGTAATACAGCCCCTGTCTACTATCAGTCAGACTGTATGCAACGTATATGAATCGGTAGATGCCGTCTCCGCTTCTTTTGCGGGAATTGCCGAGACTCTCGATCTTGTCAATTCATCCCTGGCTCTCGTCTCAACAACTTCCCTTGATCTTTGAAACCAATCAATCATAAAACCATCCACAGAAATATGAACACACTTATACGAATCTTGTTCGCTGTCATTATCGGAATGTCAACCATGACCGCGACCGCCGGAAATCCTAAAAAATATTTTGAGGATCTTTCTGCCGATCCAAATTTTGACTACACTTATGTATCTCCGCTTATGCTACAGGCAATGGGTGATCAGTATCTGTCTCATGAAAGATCAGGCGGATTGCCTGTAAAAAGCAGTCAGATCACATCTATTGAGACCATATACACCGCCGGAGACGGTATGAATGAAAAACTGTGGAAAGCAATTACCTCAATCAAAAAGGATAACAAGCTCGAGACCCTCACCACCAAAAAGAAAGATTTCTACCGATATGATGTGTTTGCCAAACTTTCCGGTGACCATAAGTATTTTACAAACCTTCTCGTAATCACCCAGGACGGAGCTGAAAACGTCAGTGTAGTATATATGGAAGGCAAGATCCCTGTAAATTCCAACCTGAAAAACTCACTCACCCAATAATACACACACCTCCCGTACTCCCGGACCGCAATAAGGTTTATCAACGTATTTTAACTGACGTTATTAAACCTTATCCCTGCCGGTTTGTCTATAATATTAACAGACCGGCAAGTTTACAAGACATACCATATGTTCATGTGGTATGTCTTTGATCAAATACCGGTCTGCCTATATGTTTCCCGGACATATTAACCCAAATTTCTGAATTTCTATATAATCTGCAAACTATGCCCAAAGGCAATTCAAAAGCAGACTCTTGGGAATCAGGCTTTATTTTGATATCATTTACCAATTTGAAAACCATGTGCACCGGATTCTCTTCCTTACCGGAATTTAATTTGATGCAATCCTCCCTACCAAATGAAAAAAAGAATCATACCATTCATAATTAGCGGGATAGCCATATTATCCGCATGTTCCCACCAGAAACCGTCTTTAGATGTATCTCTCTCAGACAAGTTTGAAGGACAGACTGTCGAACTCATAAATTTTCTTGATTCCACATCCCTTTCATCTGCTGTCGTGAAAGATGGTAAAGCGGTGCTGGAGAATATTCCCGAAAAACCGGTATTCGCATCTGTTCTTATCGATGGCAGAACCCGGGCTTTCTATATTTCTGAAACCGGGAACGCGTCTCTTACAGATTCGGTGACCACCGCTTTCGGAACCCCGCTGAACGACAAATTCTCTGTGCTCCTTTCTCAGCTTGATTCTATAGAGAATCTTGACGATGTGGAAGCATACGTCAATTTTGTCGAGAAAAGCTATAACGACAATAAAGACAATCCCATCGGATCGTATTTCGGAATCGAATGGATGAAATATGCGGATTATAGTAAAGTGGACAGCATTCTTGAAAAAGCTCCTGAACCCCTCAAAAATTCACCGAAAACTAATTATTACAAAAATTTCGCGAAATTACGCGCTGCCACTGCTCCGGGTCAGCCATACATAGATTTTGAAGGTGAGACACTGGATGGAGCGAACATTAACTTCTCCTCGCTTGTTAAACCGGGTGTGTATACTCTCGTTGACTTCTGGGCAAGCTGGTGTCCTTACTGCATTAAGGAACTTCCGGACATCGCTTCCCTATATGATAAATGGAAAGGAAACGGTCTTGAAATCGTCGGTGTGGCGGTAAGGGACACTCCGGACGATTCTAAAGCTGCGGTCAACAAGCACAATATCACATGGCCGGTAATCCTAAACACCCAGCGGCGCCCATATGACATTTACGGATTCTCCGGAATCCCCCATCACATGCTGATCGGACCGGACGGTAAGATTGTCTCTCGTGATGAATCTTTATCTCAAATAGATGCACGTCTGCAAGCGGCAAAAGATGCTGAAGCCAATTAACCATTCTTATCTGCTATGACTAAAAAAGACATTTCACATACTCTTCCCGACAACAACCGATCTCTTAACCTCATAATAGAAAAGGCTGTCAAAAGCAACTGGGAGCTTATGGCTCTGTCTGATCTCGGTGGCATCAGCTTCAAATTTTCTGAGGTTGCGGAGAATATTGAGAAACTTCACATTCTTTATCAATCCGCAGGAATCAGACCCGGCGACAAGATTGCCATCTGCGGTAAAAATTCTGCTTGTTGGGCTCTGTCCTTTATCAGCTGCCTCACCTATGGTGCGGTGGCTGTCCCTATTCTTCATGAGTTCAAGCCTGAGAACATACATACCCTTGTAAACCACAGCGAGGCAAAACTTCTTTTCGTTGACAAGGCTATATTTGAAAAGCTCGACAAGGACGTTCTCAAGAACCTTATCGGCGCCCTCTATCTGTCGGAAGAGGGAATAGCTTTCTCCAGAAGTAAAAAACTGACTTCTACCAGGAATGATATCAATAAAATTTTCGGCACCCGACACCCGGAGAAATTCTCTCCCGAGGATGTGGTCTACTATCATGACTCTCCCGAGGATCTTGCCGTCATAAATTATACTTCAGGCTCCACAGGCGCGCCAAAAGGGGTGATGCTTCCGTTTCTCAGCATATGGAGCAATATCAGATATTGCATCGATGACCTTGATTTCCTGAAACCCGGAGACGGTATGGTGAATATGCTTCCTTTGGGACACCTTTACGGAATGGTGATCGAGATGCTGCACCCTTTTGTAAAAGGTTGTCATTGCCATTTCCTGACAAAAGTTCCATCTCCCAAAGTGTTGCTCGGAGCTTTTGCCGAAGTACGACCAAAACTTATAATAACTGTCCCGCTTGTATTGGAAAAAATCATCCGGTCAAAAGTGTTTCCAAAGATTCACACTCCTCTGATGAAAATATTGCTGAAGATTCCTTTTGTAAACGACAGGATATACTCCGGAATAAAGGATTCTCTCATAAACGCTTTTGGCGGCAAAGTGCTTGAAATAATCATAGGTGGAGCTCCATTGAATGCGGAAGTGGAAAAATTTCTATACCGCATCGGATTCCCGATGACTGTGGGATACGGCATGACTGAATGCGGTCCGCTCCTGACCTATGCGCCCCCTCATGAGTCAAGACCCCATACCGTAGGCAGGATAGTAGACCGCATGGCTGTCAAGATTGACTCTCCTGACCCACAAAAGATTCCGGGGAATATAATGGTAAAAGGAGACAACGTGATGCGTGGATATTATAAAAATGAGGCTGCCACTGCAGAAGTGTTTCCAAATAACGACGGATGGATGAATACCGGAGATATGGGCGTGATCTCAGACGACGGGATGATCTCTATCAGCGGACGCTCCAAGACAATGATTCTCGGTCCCTCCGGACAAAACATATATCCGGAAGAGATTGAACAAAAAATCAACAATATGCCTTATGTGGCTGAATCGCTTGTAATCGATGACAATGGCAAACTTGTGGCATTGATCGTCCCGGACATGGAGTCTGCATCGGCAAAAGGACTGTCGGCAAACGATATCGACAAATTAATGGCTCAAAATATCAAAGACGTCAACAAAAGCCTGGAAGCATACAGCAAATTAAGCTCCCACCGGCTCATGGAAAAAGAGTTTGAAAAGACGCCGAAACGGAGCATCAAGCGCTTCCTTTATCAGTCATAGAGTCATAGAA
>JAIDJJ010000272.1 GCA_029052265.1 Muribaculaceae bacterium | reverse complement strand
CAAAGATTTTGCAAAGAAACTTGCAAGCTATGCTTACGTATATGTTAACGACGCTTTCGGTACTGCCCACCGCAAGCATGCGTCAACTGCAGTCATCGCCGACTACTTCAAGCCTGAAGACAAAATGCTCGGTTATCTCATGGAAAAAGAGGTGAAAGCCGTAGACAACATCCTCAAAGACATCAAGCGTCCGTTCACAGCGATCATGGGCGGTTCAAAAGTATCCACCAAGATCGGCATTATAGAAAACCTGATGGACAAGGTTGACAATCTGATCCTTTGTGGCGGCATGACTTATACCTTCGCAAAGGCTCAGGGCGGAAAGATCGGCGACTCTATCGTAGAGAACGACAAACTTGATCTCGCTCTTGACATAATCAAGAAAGCAAAAGAAAAAGGTGTCAACCTGATTCTCGGCACGGACTGTGTTGCAGGAGACACTTTCAGCAACGACTGCAACACCATGGTATGCCCCTCCAACGACATACCCGATGGTTGGGAAGGTCTTGACGCAGGTCCTGAGACCCGCAATACTTTCGCTGAGGCAATCAGACCGTCAAAAACAATCCTTTGGAACGGTCCTGCCGGTGTATTTGAATTTGACAAGTTCACTGCCGGCTCACGCGCAATAGCTGACGCGATTGTTGAAGCTACAGAGAACGGAGCCTTCTCACTTGTAGGCGGTGGCGACTCGGTTGCGTGCGTCAACAAATTCGGTCTTGCCGACAGCGTGTCATACGTTTCGACAGGTGGCGGCGCGCTTCTTGAAGCCATCGAAGGGAAAGTCCTTCCGGGTGTGGCAGCGGTAAAAGAAGACTGACCTCGACGCCGAAGAATAATTATTAAAAATGGCGGTCGTATGGACAAAATCATTTTCGACCGCCATTTTTACCTAATTATCAAACGGTTTCAACAATATTTAATCCCATTTTCACATAAATTATGGAAATGGAAGTTGTAAGAAAACATTTTTTTCAAAAAGAAAATATTGTTTTTTTCAAATTTAATTGTAATTTTGCATTGTCATAGGTTCTAAAGGTAGAAAACTCGCCTAAGGCATGAAAAACCCAACAGTGCTGAAAAGCATTGTAAGTTCCATAAGGACAAAAAGAAACATCATAATTCACAAACAAACTTCAAACACAATTTAACATTATGGAATCTCAGAATTCTAAGGCTCCTTCTTCAGTGGCAGCCAGAGTGAAAAAGGAAGAGAAAATCAGCAACGTTCGCGGCATCCGCAACGCCTTCCTTGTAATCATCGCTTGCGCTATCGCAGCTGTATGTATCTTCCTCTTCGCGATGGGCGCACCCAGCAACTTTGAGGGCAACGATCCCGCAGGTCACCCCCTCAACCTCGCAGGTACAGTCTTCAAAGGCGGTTTCATCGTGCCGATCCTTATGACTCTTCTTCTCACTGTGATTGTTCTTTCAATCGAGCGTTGGATCGCCATCAGCTCAGCATCAGGCAAAGGCAACACAACTAAATTCGTTGCTGACATCAAGGCTGATCTCGCTAAGAACAACATCGATGCAGCTATGGAGCGTTGCCGCAAGCAGAAAGGTTCTGTCGCTTCTGTAGTTTACAACACTCTCGTGAAATACAAAGAGATGGACGCCAACACAGTTCTCAGCAAGGAACAGAAGCTCACTACCCTCCGCAACGAAGTTGAAGAGGCTACAGCTCTTGAAATGCCTGCTCTTTCTCAGAACCTCCCCATCGTGGCAACCCTCACAACTCTCGGTACTCTCGTCGGTCTTCTCGGAACCGTTATGGGTATGATCAAATCATTCCAGGCTCTTGCATCTTCCGGTTCTCCTGACTCAACCGAACTTTCTACCGGTATCTCTGAGGCACTTGTGAACACTGCATTCGGTATCGCGACTGGTGCATTCGCCGTTATCTCATACAACTTCTTCACCAACAAGATCGACAACCTCACCTACGCTATCGACGAAATCGGTTTCTCTATCGTAGCTACTTTCGCTGCAACTCACTAATTGTCTGAGTTCACGAATAACGAGAATCTCTATTTACCAAACCGAATAAGTTTATAGCTAATATGGGAAGAGTAAAAATAGCAAGAAAGAGCACATTCATCGACATGACAGCGATGAGTGACGTGACGGTGTTGCTTCTTACCTTCTTCATGTTGACTTCGACCTTCCTTCAGAAAGAACCTACCACAGTTATCACTCCGCCCTCAGTTTCTACTGAAAAAGTGCAAGAGACTAACTTTGTACAGGTACTTGTAAGTCCGGAAGGAAAAGTTTGGCTTACTATGAACAATGATACATCATCATCTTGGTCTAACGAGAAGATGAGAATGGCGTTGCTCGACAAAGTAAGCGAAATCTACAACGAATCACATAAGAACAAAGTCAACTTTAATGTTGCACAGAAGCAGGCCTTCGCTAAATTAGGTTCATTCGGTGTGCCTCTCCAGCAGATGGGTGAGTTCCTGGATCTTGCCGACCAGCAGGAAGGACAGACCAAAATGGACAAATGGTTGAGCGGTGAGGACGAAAATCCTAACCATATCACAGGCATTCCGGTAAACTGGAATTCTGATGAAAACACGCTCAACGAATTTCAGATGTGGATGAAAGCATTACGCCAGACAGAGAACGACAACCTCGCCCAGGCAATCAAGGACGGTACCGGTGTCGCAATCAAGGCAGACGTCAACACTTCGTTCGACATCATACATATGGTGATGGATAACCTCCAGACCATCCACATGAATAAGTTTACGTTTTTGACCGCACTTAAAGCAGGAGAATAAGACCATGGCAGAAGTTCAACAAAATTCGGGTGGCGACGGCAAGAAAGGCGCCCAGAAAAAGATGCAGATCCGCGTGGATTTCACGCCGATGGTCGACATGAACATGTTGCTTATCACATTCTTCATGCTCTGTACGACAATGATCAAATCGCAGACTCTCACCATAGCCCTTCCGTCTAACGAAAAGGTCGAGAATCAGGAAAACATGTCGCAGGCTTCAGCCGACGACGCTGTCACCATCATCATCGACGCTAAAAGAAAGAAAGGCTCTCTTGACGTTGACTCTGTCAATGGTCATGTGGTGAATGAGGTATATTACTATTTTGGCAAGCCCGGCGGCGATGCAGGTATCTTTGGTCCCGGCGGAACTATCCTTTCTGAAAACAACAACATTCAGAAATCTGAGTTCCTTTCTGACGAGATCAATGCTACCGGCGATCACAATGCACGCGGCATACGTCAGATAATCCAACAGCGCAACAAAGACGTGCTTGAGGAGATCTCTAAAATAAAGAAGAAATATGCCGACGGTGGCTTTGGCAGCCTTGAGACAAAGGCTGACCGCGAGGCTGCTCAGGCTGCCTACGATCAGGCTGCTTCTGAGATCCGCAAGAACGAGAACCTGAAAAAGCCGGTTGTCATAATCAAGTCAACCCCTCAGGCTTCTTTCGGAAGTCTTGTTGAAATCCTTGACGAGATGCAGATCAACTCCATCTCAAAGTATCAGATTGACAACATGACCCGTGCTGACTCTGTGATGATTATCGATTACCAGAACCGTAACCACGAGTGATATAAGATTTATTAACCCTTAAAGCAAAAAAAGAAATGGCTAAAAGAAATGTAGATCTTACATCGAAAGAATGGCGTGACCTGGTATTCGCCGATAAGAATAAAGAATTTGGTGCATATCAGCTCCGCAAACAGAGTGACAAACGCCACAACATGGCGGTCCTTTTCACTCTCATCGGACTCGTAGTAGTATTTTTCCTTATCCTTGCGTACTCCAAGTATTCAGATTATAAGGCTGAACAGGACGCTATAGCTCTTCAGGAACAGCGTGAAAAGATGGCTGCGGCTGAACTTCTCCAGCAGGAGGATGAGCCGGAACCGGAGCCGGAACCGGAAGAACAGAAATTTGAACAGCCTGAAATCGAAGTGCCCGAGGAGGTGCTCGCAACCGTTCAGGTAACTCAGATCGCTATCGTTGACGCCGACAAGGTGAAAAACGAAGTGATGGATATGGAAGAACAGAAGGAAGACAATACCGCACGTGGTGTTGTAAACCAGGAAGGTTCTGACGACGCTGATAAATTCAAGGCGGTTCAGGAGCAGGTTGTTGTAAAAGAACCGGAGCCTGAGAAGCCTG
>JAIDJJ010000271.1 GCA_029052265.1 Muribaculaceae bacterium | reverse complement strand
TTTTTATTCCGGTTAAGCGTATATTAAGATTAAAATTAATCGGCTCATGTTAATTTTGCATCGTAATCAAAAAAAACACCGGGTCCATCCGGACAACATGGTAATGATTACAATATGGCATACGATTAAAAAACCTGACAATAACGAATTAACCAATGAGACGCCGGTCTCTTAAAAACGGAACAAATTCTTACCAACGGTTAATAAAACAATATGGCAAATACATTGATCGTCCGGTAAAAAAATCTTAAGGTAAACATTAATCTATTCTGAGCGTCAAAGCGATTGCAAGAACTTTTATCAACAGTAACAACTACTACGGCTCCTCCGTGAGGACAAAATGTTTGTAGCGTTTTTTAGGTCAAATATTATTATCAGATCCGTGCAAAACGGCAAAACCGGGAGAAACCGAGACGGTTTCTCCCGGTTATACATTATGACTTAGAAACTGTTTAAATTTATTTGTCGAAGGAATTGAGAGGATTTGTCGAGCAGATTTTTGATATTTATGATGGAGTTATGGGGTTCCATAATGACTGAATAAATATCATAAAGATGATGACAAAGACCTCAAAGACAAGACAAATAAATTTAAACAGTTTCTTATTCATGGGAATTATTGATGCGAGTACATGTTTTCCTCCCCCGCAAGGGCTGTTACGGTTTGATTATTTCCGTAAATGCCCGAGGATAGTTTCCTCCCAACAGGGAATGGTATTCCCTACAAAAAGAGTTGTATACACTCTGGGCGAGACCTGTGCGACCCTGATAATGTAGTATCTGACACTTCATGAACAACGCATCTTCATTGATAGGGTCATGTTGGAAAAGCACATTCGCCATCTTAAGACGCATATCAAGGGAAAATGCTTCGTTGCGTATAAATTTCGACATACATTCTATGACCTCGTCTGAAAATGAGCTTTTGAACGGATCGATATAATCCACCTCCACATTGGGGAGCATAACGCCGTTGCCCAGCAATTCCAGAAGACGTGCGATATTACTTCCGCTTCCGTCTTTCAACAATGTCTTCGCCTCAAGATAATCTATCATTACATTCTCTCCGACCTCTATCCGGCGCAGGCCCTTGCTGATAGTGACAGAGATATCACCTATCTGGGTGAGCAGCGACCTAAGTCGGCTGAGATAGACATTCCTGCTGTTTTTGGCTGCCTCTTCTTCCTTTCCTCTCCATAAAAGATTTTGTAATCTGGCATTGGAAATCCCTATCGAATTGTCGTCAGAGTGGAATACCAAAACAAGCAGAAGATTCTTCAATATCGGAGTGAACTGAGATGTCATGTCATTCCCCTCTCGGTCAAAAACACGGAAGCCCCCGAGGAAACGTATGCACCCTCTGTCCATCGGATAATATATTCCGTCCGAAGGAGCCTCTTCATCTTCAAGCATTCTGCCGAAAAAGAACGGTGTGACGTTTTCCGCGACATTATCCCCGCCAGTCGTAACATTTTCCGAACTGTCAGAATCAGCTTTTGGAAGTTCGGATGATTCCAATGAGGCGTTCTCTTCTTTTTCACTATCCTCCAAGTGTGAGCCGGCATGAAGATTCTCATTCCCGGAAGTCGAGGAATCTGCTTCATTTATTTCATCCGGCATCCCGGATAAGTGACAGCCCTTATTTGCCGCTGATCTGCGGCGTCTGATTGCCGTTATGACCACACCTCCCGCAATGACAGCCGCTGCTGCAACGGCTATCCAGACCAGATGTCCGGATGTCCGGAACGATTCTTTTGGCAAAAATTCAAGTCCCTCCGGCTGGCTCAGATCAGAAACAGGGACAGGAGGGTACGGCAATTCATAGATTGAAAGTTCCGCACGGTCATCCACACCACTTGACACAAGGGCGGCATAGAGTTTACCCTGTTCAGGCGAATAAAACAGGTTGCCATAAAATGAATGGTTATCCATGTCAAAGTCCACCGGGAGGGAAACCTTTTCCATTTTGCCATTATCGGGACTGATTTTAAGTAAAACCCCTCCGTCAAGTGTTGAAAACAAGTAAAAAGCTTTCTCTTCAGCAATATATACCATATTCTCCACCCCGATAAAGTCACTGCCGAACGGAGAGGAGTCATGTTTCCACAATGTCTCGACCTTGTTGTCAGAAAGATTCACCCTGTACATGTCGTAATATGCATGGGCGGATAATTCCTGACGCCCGGAATGGCATCCCCATCCTCCATAAATATAAAGATAGCCATCAACAATAGCTGTGCTCGAAGACCTACGCGGATCTATCTCTTCAAGGATTGCCTCCGTCTGAGGCTTTTTACTGAACGGATGAGAGGTGAACAGGTTATTGTTATACCGGTAATGACCGTAACCGCCGAAACTCACGATTGCAGAATCCGGCTTGTTATAACATACTGAACTAAACCAGAAATCGTGATCGGGATCCGCTTTTGACAGGCTGCTCCATGTATGTTCTGTAGGATTGAACGAAGAGAAGAGGTTTTCCGACAGATTATAGGAGAGGAGAGTATGCGATTCCTCTATATAGATCAACTGATTCGGCACTACAGCCACATGATTCCCCCCTGTTGTGGAGATAGTGTCGACCACATTTTCCGACGGGTGGAACACATAGAGCTCGTTTCTGCCTTTACCCACCATATAGAATGTGGCGATGACAGGGTCAAAAGCGACCGAGGGCAACACCAGCGATGTGGTAGTGAATATCTTGTTCCAGGTGGCACTCTCGTCAATTATCCATTTGGGGTTGACCGCTTTAGCCGGCATCCCTGCTATTTCATCATAACATACATCCCCTCTGTGCCCGTGAAGTTTCCAATGTCTTATTTTCTTGCCAGCCAGCATCACCTCGATATCCTTTACAGTGACCGACGCAACATCGTAGAGCGTTTTCCCTTCTATAAGACACAATCCCCAGTCAATCCTGACACTTCCGGCATTCTTGAGTTCAGGATACTCGACGCTTGTCTCTATACCGTTATAAACCAACGACACTTTTCCGAGTTTCGGGGATATGGTTACGCTCACCGGAACCCATTCTTCAAGCGGAGGGGAAACAGACTGCAACTGCACTTCCTCACCGGTGACAAGCATCGGATAACGCACATCATTCTCGACACTATACATCAGGTCGACATTGGCTCCGGTATCTGTGATTATCCTGAACACAGTACCCAATATATTTTCCCGCCGCAGCCATACATCTGCAGAAAGACGCAATTCCTCCCCATCAAGCATTATAGGCATGCCTCCGTCAAGAGACAGAGTGGTGTGCATGTTGCCCGGAGTAGGGTATGCCTGAATATAGAGCCCGTCCGACGGGCGATGTATATCGGCTGCATATATGATTCCCGTAAAGACGACAAGCATACATAGCAGGATACTTTTTATTTTGTCTTTCATCATTGAATTTTCGGCAGATAGTATTGCCGCCGGTTATGAAGTTGTCTTGATTTACCGTTTTTCAGGATTCCTTATTGACTTGGGGATTATATTCATGGGGTATCTCCGGGATGACTTTATTCCCGTATTCTGTTCCATAACCTCATGAGGACTTCTTTGCACAAGTGTTGTCTTTCCCCGCCGATGAGGATTCACAAAGTTAAATATTTTCTTTCACCCCTCAAAATATATCATCCACTTAAATGGTTATTTTTATCATGAATCTGCGTTTTTAATATTAAAAATCAAATTGTAAGTCCTTTGTTAATGATATTTTAATTACAGATTAAGCGAATCTAAAATATTTTGCCATTCAATTAAGACCCTTTCCTGCAAAAAAGTCCGTCTCGGGAGCCATACGGCGTTTTGTAAAAAAAAATTAAAATATATTATCGCGTTAAGCATATTTTAATACTTTTTTTAACTCCATCTCTTTAATTTTGCAACCGTATTCTGAGCGCTCGATGAAAAACTCCAATCGGGAAAGGCTTCTCCTTAATGTATTTTTAAGAATGTATTTTTAAGGATATGTCCTGACAAATCCCTTAACGACGTTGTCAGTTTCTCGAATACATCCCTAAAATGGAACTATTGCAATTAACCTTATTAATAACCTATGGAGACCACGAGACCCACAGTCCGGTTCTCCCCAAAATTAACCACACATGAATAAACGGTTTGGTACAATGATTCTTTGTGGAGCCCTCGCAGCATGCACGATGGGCACTTTCACTTCTTGCAGCGACGACGATGACCGCTCGTCATACGACGAATATCTCGACACAAAAATCAGCGAGATCAACAAAGCGCTTGCAAACAACCTCTCTATAGTAAGTGTGCAATCGGAGGGCGGGGCATATGTGCTCACCCTGAGCGACGGTTCAAAAATCTCAACAGGAGCGGATATCGACGTTACCGTGGAAGCAAACTGCATCAAGCTCACAGTAGGCGGGAAAGTATATGAAATTCCCAAAAGCGGTGGCGGTTCCCTACAGTTCGCGCCGGAATATGCTGACGGTGAAGTGCACATAGGCGATGCGTCAGGTTCAACTGTGATGTTTATCCCCAATCCAGCACTTACATCGCTTGCCGGAGTCGAGCCTTCTGTAGCGGTGGCGTATGAACTGAAAACCCGTTCCGCCGATCAGTTCAAAGTGACTTTTGATGAAATCAACTCTGACGGAATGATCGTCGGCAAGTTGTATTGCCTTGATCAGGATCTTGCAGGAAAGACCATGGGAGTGTCTGTACAGATGGACAACAACGGCACTGTGCTCGGTTCAAACGTATTTACAGTCAAAGTGGCAGAAGATTTCACATTCACAACTGAAGAAATTGATCCAAGTATCGTTCCTGCCGACGGCACAGCAGCCAATCCGGACGGATCGTTCACACTTCCTCCCATTTCAGGAGGTCAGCTCGGTGCAGGACTGGATATGAAAGCTCTCTTCACCAATCTACCTCAAGGCGCCACATTCAAGGCAGCCAGCTCAAGCAAACAACCGGAAGGGAAAGCAAAGGAAAAGGCGTCCATCATCGCTAAATCAGTTAAATCCGACGGCACATTCGCATGGGCAGGACGACCAGGCACTGACTTCAATGAGAATGAAGAACAACCCGGTTTCCTTGTAAATATCAATAACGCATCCGAAACCACAGTAGCCAAATTCTACATCACAATCAAAGATGAAATTGCCGACGCCAATTTTAATGTATTCGGCTCCGACATGGAAGTGGAGTGGGGCAACCGCACAAACTTCCTTCAGCTCGGCGCACAGAGACTCAACGTTCAGGCATGGCTCGCATCCGCACAGGACGAAGAGGGCGGACTCATATGCCACAACGGTCTCGAAGGGGTGATTCAGAGATGGAACGACGTGGCGGTGACAACTCCCGACAACAAATCGATACTCATGTCGGCAGGAGGTGAACTGACCCTTGACGAACTCGGACAGGCGTACGCTCCGGAAGGGGTATGCCGCGGAATATTCTGGTACTATCGCGGACTCTCAATCCGACTCCCCGAATCGATGGCTCCCTATACAGACCATCTTGGTGTGGAATGGACAAGCGGCGGCGAAGGATGGGGCAAAGACTACTTCGTCAACGGCGACGACATGTGGTGGGGACAATATAACGAATTTATAGAGAAAGCCTGGGAAGAATTCGCGCCTCCCTCAGCTGTCCACCTCGGTATCAGGG
>JAIDJJ010000270.1 GCA_029052265.1 Muribaculaceae bacterium | reverse complement strand
CATTTTTCACCGATGCGGTAAATGCTCTTCCGGAGAACCTTCTACCGCTAAACCCCGGTGAAAACCGTCAGCAACTTCTTGCCACACTCACCCCGGTCATCTTCGATCCTACTGTAATGCCTAAAAGAGTGAACCAGGACGGATCAGTCGATGTGGTTGCCAACTCCGCCTCAAACCTATATGGAGATGGCGTCACCCAGGCTGAAGTCGAGGCTTATTATGCGGTGTTGAAAGATCCAAATGACAAGGAACCTGTTTCATACGGACTGAACGCAAAGGTAGTCAAAGAGAACGGTAAAATCAAAGAGGAGCATTATCATCTCAACGGTCTTTACGGTCCGGCGATTGCCAAGATAATCTATTGGCTCGACATGGCAAAGGGTGTTGCCGAAAGTCCGGAACAGAAAGCATATATAACCAAACTGATTGACTACTATATCACCGGCAATCTCCGCGACTTCGATGAGTATTCCATACTGTGGGCTGAAGATACTGCCTGCGATGTAGACTTTGTAAACGGATTTATTGAAAGCTATGGAGACCCCCTGGGAATGACCGGATCATGGGAATCTTATGTCAATTTCAAGAACAAGGAGGCTTCTTCCCGCACAGAGACAATCTCAGGCAATGCACAGTGGTTTGAAGATCATGCACCGATAGACCCGAAGTTCCGCAAACCGTCAGTGAAGGGCGTTTCTGCAAAGGTGATCAATGCCGCGATGCTTGGTGGCGACGCGTTTCCTTCCACGGCTATCGGCATCAATCTTCCGAATGCCGACTGGATCCGTGCCGCTCATGGTTCTAAATCCGTGACCATTGAGAATATCACTGAAGCATACGACATGGCTTCTCACGGCAACGGCTTCAATGAAGAATTTGTGATAGATGCCCCGACCCGCAAGATGCTCGAAGACTATCTTTACATCACCGATATGCTTCACACTGATCTTCATGAATGCCTCGGACATGCATCAGGGCAGTTGATGCCGGGAGTTGAATCTGAAGCTCTCAAGGAGAACGGTTCCGCCCTTGAAGAGGCACGTGCCGACCTGTTCGCTCTCTATTATCTTGCCGACCCCAAACTTCAGGAGCTCGGTATCCTTGAAAATCCCGATGCTTATCAGGCTGAGTATTATAAGTTCATGCTCAACGGACTCATGACTCAGCTCAACCGTATCGAACCGGGTAAGGATGTTGAGGAAGCACACATGCGCAACCGTCAGCTTATCGCCTCCTGGGCGCTCGACCACGGTAAGAAAGGGAAAGTTGTGGAGTTAGTGAAGAAAAAAGGTAAGACATACGTAAAAATCAATGACTACCGCAAGCTTCGCGAGCTGTTCGGTCAGCTACTTGGAGAAATTCAGCGTATCAAGAGTGAGGGAGACTACAAGGCTGGAGCCGATCTTATCAAAAAGTATGCTGTGAAAGTTGATCCCAAACTCCACAAGGAGGTGCTTGACCGTTTCTCAAAACTCAACATACCACCCTATCGCGGATTTATCAATCCTGTTTACGAACCGGTATATGATGAGAAAGGCAACATCACCGACGTAAAACTAAAATACGGTGAAGATTTCAAAGACCAGATGCTCCGTCTGAGCCAGGACTACACCACACTCGGGTTCTAAAATGATCTCCCGATAAAAAATCGAAAGCGGAAAGATTTTCAGGTCTTTCCGCTTTCGGTTTTTATTATATAGCCGGAATATTTGATTCAGTCGACAAACTGAATTTTGGATTTGTCGCGCGGTTTCGCTTCGGGAGTTTCTGCAGGATAACCGAACCCGATGGCATAGAGAACAGTGTAACCTTCCGAAATATTAAGTTTGGCAAGATAATCTGCCGCAACCTCTGAATTCAAGAATCTTACCGGACCGCCGAGACAGCATGACCCTATACCCATAGACCATGCCGCAAGAATCATGTTCTCACCCAACAGTCCGCAATTCACGCCGGAATAACTGTTTTCGGGAGCGGCAATAAAGACAACAGTCGGCGCATTGCGGAACATATTCTTGAACTTCGGATCTTCCGCGGCATTGGGATTCTCTTTCACATACAGTTCCGTGATACCTTTGATAAATTCAGGATCGTCGACAATCTTTATTTCCCAGTCCTGCTTGTTCATTCCGTTAGGCGCATTGATACCACATTCAGCGATGAGCTGCATAGTGTCGCGGGGGATGGCGCGCTGTTCATAGTCGCGCACACTGCGACGGCTCATGATAGTCTCTATGACTATGTTCTTGCCGTTGTCTTCACTTTCCGTTTTCACCTCGTTGCCGGTTTGGGCACAAGAGCCGAGCATAATGGCGGCGAAAGCCGACAGCCCCAAAATCTTCTTGAAATTCATCATATCTATGGTTTTAAAGTTGTATTGCCGTTAACTTCAATACAAAGGTATTAAAAAATTTGTAATATCGCGTTTTGGAATGCTATTTTACAGCTATTAATAGGTCAACGACCAAAGTCCGTCTGCATTCGGCAAATGCTGCAACCGATTTCATGGATTGCAACAGCTTTGTGTCGAACATCTGACGTTCCAAAGCGGTAATCTTACGTTCGATTTTGGCTCGTTCGTCGGCTGCTATGATTTGTTCCTGCAGGGACATCCCTTCGGCTATTTTGCTGTCAATGGTGTTATGGCAATCATATGATTCACAATCATATTCTTATAATTACAGCGGTATGTAGCCCTGTTGTCACGCAGCTTCTTAGGTCATAAGAGAAACACCGACTTATTCCGGTTCTTGTAATATTTTATTTGTCTATAGACTCCCGCTTGCCGTTGCGTTGCGCTCCTCCGAGCGTCGCTCCCACAGCGTGAAAGTCCATCCACAAAATTACAAATATTTTTTGAGATTGCAACTGAATATGCTGCGCAATTTAATTGCAACCGAATTTTCCCGATAATCAGGGTTAATCGGGATTGTTGATTGGACGAGCGATTATCTGTTAAATTATTCTCTATCATATTTCTATCTTTTGCCTTAAAACATCAGAAAATTTAGCTATCTTTACATACAATCATCTCTACCATGATGTCAAAATTGATCTCAAGCGGAATAACACCGGAATAATTTATATGACTGCAGAGAGGATTGAATTCCGTAAGACTCAAGCTTCTATAGTGGGAGCTCCGTCTTGCCCCAAATGCGGAAAGCCGATGCTTAAGAGAATGCAAAAGAAGGGTCAGATGCAAGGACGCGAATTTTGGGGATGCAGCAATTATCCTAATTGTAACGGGATTCGGTCAATTGACAATCCGGATTAATCGGGAAAATCATGATTAATCGAGAATTTCGGGAGTTCAACAAAAAAGGAAAGCCGGACCGGCTTTCCTTTTTTGTTTTCTATTGAAGACGGAAATCAATATTCTTTCCAGGGGGTGATTGCGATGTCGTCAACTTTCTTGTTGATGAACGCTTTCACATAGGCACTTGCGAGACGGGCGTTGGTCAACAACGGAATGTTGTGGTCTATCGCCCAGCGACGGATGCGGTATCCGTTGGTAAGCTCGCGCTTGGTGTGGTTCTTCGGAATGTTGATCACGAGATCCACCTTGTGGTTGGAGATGAGATCGAGCACGTTCTCTCCCTCTTCATCGGGCCAGCATACAGCCTGTGCCTCTACCCCGTTCTGGTTAAGGAATGTAGCGGTTCCGGCGGTGCCATAGATCTTGTAGCCATTCTCTGCAAGCAGACGGCACGCCTCAAGCATGTCTACCTTACCCTTCACATCTCCCGAGCTTACAAGCACGGCATTCTCCGGCACATGATGACCTACTGAAACCATGGCATTGAGAAGTGCCTCATCGAAATCTTTACCAAGACATCCGACCTCTCCGGTAGAAGACATGTCTACACCGAGAACAGGGTCCGCCTTGTGAAGACGTGCGAATGAGAACTGAGATGCCTTGACTCCGATATAATCGATGTCGAATGTGGAAGTATCCACCTTGCTGACTTTCTCGCCAAGCATGATGCGGGTGGCAGTCTCGATGAAGTTCTTCTTGAGAACCTTGCTGACAAACGGGAACGAACGTGAAGCTCGGAGATTGCACTCGATCACCTTGACATAGTTATCTCTTGCGAGGAACTGGATGTTGAACGGACCTGAGATGTTGAGTTCCTTGGCAATCTTAGCACTGATTCGCTTGATGCGGCGTGCGGTAGCCATGTATATCTTCTGAGCCGGGAACACGAGGGTAGCGTCGCCTGAGTGCACACCTGCAAACTCGATATGTTCAGAGATTGCATATTCCACAATCTCACCGTTTCTTGCCACTGCGTCAAACTCGATCTCCTTGGCATTCTGCATGAATTCGGAAACGACAACCGGATATTCCTTTGAAACCTTTGCCGCTTCATTGAGGAACCTGTGCATCTGCTCGTAGTCGTAGCATACGTTCATCGCAGCGCCTGAAAGCACATAGCTCGGACGGATCAATACCGGGAAACCTACTTCCTTAACGAAAGAGTCGATATCTTCGGTAGTGGTCAACTCCTTCCAACGCGGCTGGTCGATGCCGAGCTGATCGAGCATTGCCGAGAATTTATGACGGTTCTCCGCACGGTCGATTGATATCGGTGACGTACCGAGAATAGGCACATGACGGCGGTAAAGCTTCATTGCAAGATTGTTTGGTATCTGACCGCCCACACTCACGATGACGCCACGGGGTGTTTCAAGATCAAGGATGTCCATAACCCTCTCGAAGCTGAGCTCGTCAAAATAGAGACGGTCGCACATGTCATAGTCGGTCGACACTGTCTCAGGGTTATAGTTGATCATGATTGCCTTATAGCCTAGTTTACGGCAGGTTGTGGCGGCATTTACAGAACACCAGTCGAACTCGACCGAGCTACCGATGCGGTATGCGCCGGAACCGAGCACAACAATGTTGTTGCCGGCATTCATGTCGTAGGGGATTGAGTTTTCATCAGCCCCGTAAGTCACATAGAGATAGTTGGTAAGCTCGGGATATTCGGAAGCCACTGTGTTGATGCGGCGCACACAAGGAACGATATCAAGAGATTTTCTATGGTTTCTTACCTTAAGAACCTCCTGTTCCATATTCCCTGTAGGCTCCTCCACGAAACGTGCGATCTGGAAGTCGGAGAACCCGAGACGCTTAGCCTCCTTGAGTACTTCTTTGGGAAGATCCTCAACAGAGTTATATCCGGAAAGAACCTTCTTATATTTAACGATATTGTCAAGACGCTCAAGGAACCATTTGTCGATCTTGGTAAGCTCTTCGATACGATCTATGCTGTAGCCCTCCTCGAGAGCCTGCGCAATAGCAAAGACGCGAAGGTCTGTAGGATGAGAAAGCACTTTGTCAAGGTCATCAAACCTGATGTCGTTGTTGCCTACAAATCCGTGCATACCCTGACCGATCATTCGGAGACCTTTCTGGATAATCTCCTCAAAGCTCTTGCCTATCGACATAATCTCTCCGACAGACTTCATGGAAGAACCGATCTCACGGTCCACACCTACGAACTTTGAAAGGTCCCAGCGAGGGATCTTGACGATCATATAGTCAACAGACGGAGCCACATAAGCCGAGTTCGGTGTGCCCATCTCGCCTATCTGGTCGAGAGTATACCCCAACGCGAGCTTTGCAGCGACGAAAGCGAGAGGATAACCGGAGGCTTTGGACGCGAGAGCCGAAGAACGGCTGAGACGCGCGTTGATCTCGATGATACGGTAATCGTTGGTCTCTGCATTGAAAGCATACTGGATGTTGCACTCACCCACGATGCCGATGTGACGCACCACCTTTGTAGCGATGTCTTCAAGCATCTTGATCTGCTCCTTGGATAGAGACACGATCGGGGCGACAACGATTGATTCACCTGTGTGGATGCCCAACGGGTCGAAGTTTTCCATCGGCACAACCGTGAAGCAATGGTCGTTGGCATCGCGTATAACCTCGAACTCTATCTCTTTCCATCCTTTGAGAGATTCCTCCACGAGAATCTGACGGGAATACGCAAGAGCGCTCTCGCAGTGAGTGCGGAATTCCTCGTCATTTGTACAGATACCGCTGCCAAGACCGCCGAGGGCATATCCGGAACGGACCATGACGGGATAGCCGATACGGTGTGCAACCTCCACGGCATCCTCAATAGTTTCCACAGCCTGAGACACCGGAGTCTTGACGTCGATCTCGTTAAGTTTCTTCACGAAAAGATCACGGTCTTCAGTGATCATGATAGCCTCAACAGATGTGCCGAGCACCTTCACTCCGTATTTATCGAGAGTGCCATTAAGATATAGCTCAGTGCCGCAGTTGAGTGCTGTCTGTCCGCCAAAGGCAAGAAGGATTCCGTCAGGACGCTCCTTTTTGATAACCTCTTCTACAAAATGAGGAGTGACGGGCAGGAAATAAACCTGATCCGCAACTCCCTCAGATGTCTGAATAGTAGCGATGTTTGGATTGATGAGCACAGTAGAGATTCCCTCTTCACGAAGCGCCTTCAGCGCCTGGGAACCGGAATAGTCAAATTCGCCCGCCTGACCTATTTTCAAGGCTCCGGAGCCGAGCAGCAAAACCTTCTTCATAACTTCTAATCGATGAAATGTTCAATTTTGCTTGCAAAATTACAACTTTTTGCGCTTATATACAACTCTAATGTTGTTTAAACTTTTTTACGGAGATTGATTTTCTTATGGCTTTTTACATTAAAAGGACTAAAGGCTCAGCCTTGACAGATTGCGCAAGACCTTCTTGCACCATGCCGATTCCTCGGCATCATACTCGTTGCGGTAATTCCTTACCTCTTCCAACAGTTTCGGAGTGAGCCTATAGACGTTTCTCTTGTCAGGCACCTCTTTCTTTTTCAATAATTTTTTAAGTTCATATTCCGCCTTATACCTGTCTGCCACACTCACCTCAAACAGAATGCATTTCTCGTCGACATCCGTTTTCCTGCCGAAATTGAGTTTAAAGCAGTCTTTATGTTTGTACACCTTTATCGCCCCTTTCGCGTTTTCCTCCACAAACTTTGCCTTCGCCTCTTTGATCTTTACTATAAAAATATCCACTGATTCTTCTGATATGGCATCCCCCCCGCTGAACCGGGTATAGAGTTGCCTGAAGCATTTCAATGTCGCTTCTGTGTCGGCACTTGCAGAATGTGCGGTGTCTTCACTGAAATCAAGACCCAGAGTGTTGGCACAGGAGATCAAAGAGGGCACCGAAAACGGACTCATACCTTTGCAATTCCCCTCCAGATACCAGAACATATCCTTGACATCTATCACCCGTTTGTTGTCAAGACCTGACAACCCGGAGCGAGAAAGAACACGCAGATCGTTGTCAACGGCAAATCCGGTAAGGGCAGCCGCCCCGTCAATCAACGCCTGCACTTCATTTCTGACTTTCCGGAACGATGGTTTGCCAGAAACCATTTCTGGAGTGATATGGTGTATATCCGTACGCCAGTTGCGTATCTTTTCCGGGCGATAGTATTCATGATAGATCTCTTTTCCATTGAGATCAAACATCGACAGTTCAAGAAGTTCTTCATTATCCGCAAATTCAGCGTCCAGACAAATTACTTGCATAGGGTGATTATTTTTATTATTCCGATGATCTTTAAACATTTAAAATATCCGACAGTTTCCACCATCAGATATCGTGGTAATCCTTTCCTAAATGTTTCTCCTTTCCCCGTGGCAAAAGCCTTGCCGGCTTCGCATTGCAAAATTAAAAAAAAATAAATATAACCACAATTTTGGTCGATTTTTCTTAATTTTGCAGGTAAAGACCGGAAAATATTCCTCCGGATTCATTACAAGCATATAGCGTTTATGGATATTCAAGATAAAATCAAATCTATCAAACACAGTTTCATGGCTTTCAGGAACGGTATCGTTGCCGATACTCTCCGGAAGGCCGGCATGCCTTACAATATTATTTTCGGATTGCAACTCCCTCAAATCTCCGAAATTGCCCGTGAATGCGAAAAGGATCTTCTGCTGGCAGAAACTCTCTGGCAAGACTCCGGAGTAAGGGAATCCAGACTGCTGGCATGTTATCTGTTCCCTGCTGCCGAGATCAGCGAAAAGATGGCGGCGCAACTCGCGTCTGCCGTCCGCACTCATGAAGAGGCTGATATTCTTTCTTTCAGACTGCTGAGACACCTCCCATACGCCCCTACCCTTGCCGACACCCTGTCGTCTGACGAAAATACGCTCGCATCTTATTGCGGGAAAGCCCTCCGCCGCAACCTCGACGCCTAAGACCCCTTCCCACAAAAAATGTTAATGCAGGGGCGGCGTATTTTCGAGGAAATTTTGCAAGTTGAAGAGGGAGTGTAGCGAGCTACACGACCGATGAGACTTGGCGAAATTTACCGAAAAGACGCCGGACAGAAGTAATTTCAGTCCCTAATCAATAGATTATGACGCATATGGATATGACAGACTGTTCTCATTTTTGGGAATGAGATTATTATCATGGGGAATTATTTTATCGTAGGAAAAAGGGTGGGGTATCAGGCGAAATAGCGCAACATAAAGAACGCGCAACCGACAATGAACATATGTCGGCTTACCTTCAGAAGTCGCTCATAATTGCGTGTCAGCCTCCGATAATTCTCCATCCATGCAAACGTACGCTCTACTACCCATCTCCCCTGTATGGGGATGAAAAGAAGTTACCTCCGTCTCGCAGATTTTAGCCAGCTTTGGCCTTTTGATTCAGTCACATAGCCCGCTATGCTCCTTCATCTGCAAGACCAAATCTGACCAAAATCTGCGACCCCTGTATTAACATTTTTTGTGGGAAGGGGTCTAAGACCGCATTTATAAACCTTAATCCCACATAATTGTTAGATAGGAGTAAACATATCTGTGGCTTCATTGATTCCGGGCTACAGTGAAAGATTTTGTATTTTAATCGTATGTCAGACTCCTATCATAATTCATACCCCTACGTTGACCGTGATGTCAGCTGGATGTATTTCAACCATCGCATTCTTCAGGAAGCGATGAGAGAAGATGTGCCGCCTCTTGAAAGACTGTCTTTCCTGGGAATTTATTCAAACAATCTCGACGAATTTTTCCGGGTGAGAATGGCGACAATCTCCCGCATCGCGACTATGCACGGCAAGAATGTGGCTGATGAAAAAAAACATGCCACAGATCTTTTTGAAAGATTGGCGGATATAAACGACAAGTTTTCTGAAGAATATGCCGATGCGGTAAAAGATGTGGAAGATGTGCTTGCTCGACATGACATCAAAATAATTGGTCCGGAAAATCTGACAGAAAGTCAACTCCACTATGTCAGATGCATATTCCGCGAAAAAATTTCCGGGTTCGTATCACCCGTCTGGATCAACAAGATTTCGGAATTTTCCCGTGAAGATGACGACAGGATATATCTTGCGGTTGAGCTTACCGGACCGTCAAAGAAAACTGACTAAGCAGTGATAAAACTGCCCGTTGACACATGAGGCCGCTTCATAACG
>JAIDJJ010000027.1 GCA_029052265.1 Muribaculaceae bacterium | reverse complement strand
TTCTATTATCATGCCGTATCCGGCATCTTCTACCACATGTTTTAAATCTTCCGGAGAGCATACTGACGGATCATATTCCACATTTGCAGTGGATGCCGCGAGATTTACGCTCGCTGCAGATACTCCATTGTAATCTCCCAACACTTTTTCTACGCGTGCAGCGCACGCGGCGCATGCCAGATCTGTAACCGGGAAGGTCTTTTTTACAAATTTACCCATGACTGTATAACGAAATTGTCATTTTATCGGTCGTATTTCTTATATAGTATTCTGAGTGCGTTCAAGACAGCAAGCAGGGCGACTCCGACATCAGCGAAAACGGCACCCCAGAGGGTTGCATATCCGGCGGCTCCCGCAATCATTACAATTATTTTTATAACGATGGCTCCGATTATGTTTTCCTTGACGATGGTTCTTGTGGTTCTCCCGATTTTTATGGAGGTGACAAGTTTTGAGGGGCTGTCGTCCTGAATCACTATATCCGCACTTTCAACAGCTGCGTCGCTGCCGAGTCCGCCCATTGCCACTCCGACATTGCTCAATGCAAGTACCGGGGCATCGTTCATGCCATCTCCCACGAATGCCACTTTTCTGTTATCCGAATTTATCAGATGTTCGATATATTCAGATTTGTTTTCAGGAAGCAATCCTCCGTGGGCATCGTTTATCCCTAACTTGCGGGCATACTCTTCCACAACTTCCTTTTTGTCGCCGGAGAGAAGGCAAATTTTGTCGATCCCAATCTTTTTTAATCCGGATATAGCATCATTGGCGTCTTTTTTTATTCTATCGGAAAGGAAGAGTGCCCCGGCATATTTACCATCGATTGCACACGCAACAATAGTTTCAGACGTGTGTCCGAGATGCTCCGGATATGTTATGCCATTTTCAGACAGCAATCTGAGATTCCCTGCCAGAACGTTCTCCCCGTCAATGATTGCAGTCACTCCGCGTCCGGAAATTTCCGACAGCGATTCAGTGGGGAGTGCTGAGACATTATTGCCGGAAGCATATTTTACGATTGCGGAGGCGATAGGATGCGTGCTTTTTAATTCTGCCGACAAAATGATGGAGAGCAGTCTGCCGACAGGAATACCGTCAGCTTCGGCACTTGTCACTTCGAATGTACCGGTTGTCAGGGTGCCTGTCTTATCGAAAGCCACAGTGTCTATCCGGGTTATTGCATCCAGATAGTTACCACCCTTAAATAAGATGCCGCATCTTGACGCCGCCCCTATTCCTGCAAAATATCCGAGCGGTACACTTATCACCAATGCGCAAGGACATGAGATCACAAGAAATATAAGACTGCGGTATAACCATTCCGAAAATATGAAATGGAAAGAAGAGAATGTCCCTATTACTGCAGGGACAACCACAATGAGAATAGCCGCCAAAATGACAAGGGGAGTGTAGATCCTTGAAAATTTTCTGATGAA
>JAIDJJ010000269.1 GCA_029052265.1 Muribaculaceae bacterium | reverse complement strand
CTCCATATGTCCCGGATAATTTTATTCTTCCGAAGGGGTGTATCTGATATGGTTCAATGCCCTGAGCACATTGCATAAGGTCTGGCTCCAATAGGATTCAAACCCCTCCTTGCAATGCATATAGGCTTCTGTCATTCTTTCCCCATCCGTATCTTTTACAGTAGAGATAAAATCGAAAAGAGGCTGAAATATGTCTGCCAATGCCTCCGCCACGGATGCCGCTATCGGCGTGTCGCTATACTTCATGTCTTCTTCGAATGTCTCCAGAAACATGTCGTCCGGACCAAGAAGCGCCTCTATGTGACGGCGGATGCTTTCATAATAATCCTCATCGACATATGAAGAAAAATAGTCAAACTCGTCAAGAGAGACCATGTCTCCGGAAATGTCAAAAAATTCCCAATAAATACGTGGCAGGAGATTGAGCATCCTGTCGACAAACTCATTTTTCTCCATCTCCCGCGCATTTTCACATGTGGCACAGTAATCGGCGGCAAGCGTAGTGACCGCCAAAAGCCGGCTTTTCATGTTTTCTTCCGACATCATATCAATTCTTATAAAGGTTATTTTCTTTTATATACTCCGCAACTTCACTCGGTACGAAATAGCATATATCCTTATCCTGCGCGAGCGCGTCTCTTATAAATGTGGACGAAACCAACGCTTCCGGAACATCCGGACCCAGCACCTCCACCCCTTCAGGCAACTGATCCGGAAGTTCATATCCCGGACGCGGATAAACAATCATGCCGAATTGCCGGAGAATGTCATCCGCATTACGCCATTTGTCAAGAGAAAGCAGATTGTCGCTCCCGATGACAAGCACAAACTCATGTTCGGGATACCTTTCCCGCAGCTTACAAAGAGTAACATATGTATAAGAGGGCAACGGCAAAGAAAGTTCAAAATCCGACACCTCGACACACCGGCATTTTGCTGCCACGAGAGCTGCCATAGCCAACCGGTGTCGGTCTTCAGCAGGAGCATGCCCCGCCTTAAGCGGGTTCAGACGACTGACCATAAGCCACACCTCATCGACCCTACCCCATTGTGCGACATAATTCGCAAGCATCGCATGCCCTGTGTGTATGGGATCGAAACTCCCGCTGTAGACTCCTATTCTCATTCCTCGCCCTATGATATCATTTCCCTGCAAACGTACGGATTCTGTCAGCCACTTCCTCGACAGCCCGGCTCAGGTCGTCATTCACCACGACTGTGTCGAAACGATCTGCAAAACCTATCTCATACTCGGCTTTGGCAAGACGACGCGCTATGGTCTCTGCCGAATCCGTGCCACGGGATGTCAGACGGTGTTCAAGCGTGGCGATATCAGGAGGCATAATAAAAATCGACAATGCCTCCACGCCGAAACGCTTTTTTATATTGAGCGCACCTTTGACATCCACATCCATGATAAGATTATGACCGGATTCGGTCACACGGGTCACCTCGCTTTCAAGAGTGCCGTAACGTGTGCCGGCATACACTTCCTCCCATTCCACAAAATCTCCTTGGTCTATCCTCTGTTGAAACTCTTCTTCCGACAGAAAAAAATAGTCCTTGCCATGCTGCTCCTGCCCGCGCGGCCTTCGACTTGTGGCTGATATAGAAAAACCGAGACGCAAATCCCGGCATCCCATAAGGGAGGCTATGATAGTATAT
>JAIDJJ010000268.1 GCA_029052265.1 Muribaculaceae bacterium | reverse complement strand
TAAGGCATTAGAGATCTAGTACGTTCTTGTGGGCTCTGAGATGTGTATTATAGAGAAGTTACAACAATCATGTGATGGCTGACAGAAACGCAGTATGGCCTGCATCAAATTTCCTGGATGTGGCGTTTGACGTGTTTACAGATCTTAAGGTTGCCCGAAATAATGACAGAAATGCGAATGTCGGGGGGGCGAATTTCACTACTTTGTATTCAATGCGGGATCCGAATAATGACCACAATGTCGTAAGCATTTTGGGCAATCCGAGTCTGAGCGATGTCCGTACCATGCTGATAGGGATAAGGAATAAATCCAACTCGGTGAAGAACGGCACCATATGGGTGAACGAACTCCGTGTGACAGATTTTAATGAAAGCGGTGGATGGGCTGCAAATGTAAATGCCAATCTTGTCATGAGTGATCTGGGCATGATGAATTTTTCAATGCATAAGGAAACTGCAGGGTTCGGAGGGGTAGACCAGGGGCTTTCGTCGCGAAGGCTTGATGATTATGACCAATATAATTTTTCAGTTCAAGGAGATGTGGGTAAAGTGTTTCCGGCAGGCGCGAAAATGAATGCCCCGGTATATTATTCGCGCTCTACCGAACGTACCACCCCGAAATATAACCCCCTTGACCAGGACATATTACTGAAGGATGCTTTAAAGGCGGCTTCTACATCCGCTGAGAAGGATTCTATCAGGCAGTATGCGGTGACCCGTAAGGCAGTTGAGAGTTTTTCGTTGTCAAATCTCAAGTTTAATGTGCAGAGCAAGACCCCTATGCCATGGGATCCGGCAAACTTCCAATTGTCTTTTTCATTCAATAAACAGAAAAATGCAGATCCCACGACCGAATACCAGAACACGTATGATTACCGTGGGGCGTTTCAATATGCATACAGCCCTTATGTGAAGCCGATCAAGCCGTTCGGTTTTATAAAGGGAAATAGCAAGACTGCAAAATATTTCAGAGACTGGGGGATAAACTGGATGTTCAACAATCTGACATTCTTTACCAACATGACCCGGTATTATTATGAAGAGCAGACAAGAAGCGAGATAGATGTGGATTTTCAGTTGCCTGTACAGGTGAGTAAAAACTTTTTATGGGACCGTCAGTTGAACGTCACATGGAATATCATACAGTCGTTGAGCCTGTCATTCGCAAGCAACACTACTGCGCGTATTGAAGAGACTATAGGCGCAGTCAACAAGAGGCTTTTCCCTGATAAATATCGGGAATGGAAAGACACAGTCTGGTCATCGATCAAAGGGCTCGGAACACCCTGGAACTACAACCAGACTTTTACCGGTACGTATAGGGCACCTTTTAATAAAATCCCTGTAGTGGATTATCTTACAGGTTCTTTGAGCTATACATCGACCTACCGGTGGGATAAAGGTGCTACCGTAGGCGACATATACATGGGCAACACAATACAGAACCAGACAACCTGGAATGCTGATGCCCGGCTGAATTTTGAAACCCTATACAACAAATCGAAATATCTGCAATCTGTAAACAGACGTTTTGCCAAGACCACCCGTCACCCCCGCGGAGGGTCTTCCAATTCAAGGACATCGCAGAAAAATGCAGTAAAGAAATTCGAGAGGGCGTTCAATCTTTCTCCTGACACGACTGTAAGGGTGAAGCATAACCTTAAAACAAAGAAGTTGAAAATAAATGCTCTCGAAGGGGGAAAGCCGTTTAAGATAGAGACAAGGATTATCGATGACAATACGATAGAAATCCTGACACGCGGCACCAACAATATAAAACTCACGGTGAGAGAGGACAAGAA
>JAIDJJ010000267.1 GCA_029052265.1 Muribaculaceae bacterium | reverse complement strand
TCGCCAGCGTTGCATGATTTCGTTTAGTTGCCGGTGTTCGATCAGGAATCCGTCGTGGGCGAAATCGGAATGCATCACTTCAAGACGCGCACCCGGTATGTTTGCCGCCAGTTCTTCAAGGCATGCGGGTGGGAAAAGAATGTCAGAAGTGATCCCGATCACGAGAGTTTCGGCATTTATGCGTTTAAGGGCGTTTTTGATTCCGCCTCTGCCTCTCCCCACATCATGAGAGTCCCCGCTCTGACAGATCCTTACATAAGAATACACGTCAAAGCGGTCGCAAAGTTTCTTGCCCTGATATTCCTGGTAGGTCTGCACACGGTGGAAAAACGGATCCTCCTTGTCTTCACTGTCGCGCTGGCTCATATTGTAGGCGAAAGGTCCGCGATAGCTGATGAGTGCGATGGAGCGAGCCGTGGCAAGACCTTGTCTTGCGGCGTCAAGACGTGCCTCTCCCCATGTGGGGTCTGTCTTGATAGCCATATACATCGACTGATTGAAAGCTGCGAGCCAGGGGCTGCAAGAAGAGTCTGTGGCGCAAAACATCACATTTTCCGCGATCTCCGGATCAGAGACCATCCATTCTATAGCCTGGAATCCACCGAGAGATACGCCGATCATTTCATGAATGCGCGAGATGCCGAGATGGCGGGCGAGCAGCTGATGGGCATGGACCATGTCGCGGATGCTGACCTTCGGAAATTCATTGCACCAAGGGGAGCCGGTAGCAGGGTTTATAGACGAAGGTCCTGTGGTGCCATAGCAAGAACCGAGCATATTGGCACAGACAATGAAGTATTTCCCGGGGTCGAGAAACAGACCGTCGCCCACTGTCCCGGGCCACCAGTCTGCCACATCCGAGTTTGCTGTCAGTCCGTGCATCACCCAGATCACGTTGTCGCGGTCAGGAGAAAGCTTGCCGTAAGTGTGGTAAGCCACTGTGAGGGAGGGGAGTGTCTCCCCGCATTCAAGGGAGAATGGCTCCCTGCTTTCGAAAAATTGTTTCATGTCTTAAATTGCCCGGAAACATGTATTGTCTTTTGAAAATGACGCTGTTTAAACAACTTCAATACATGATGTTGTCAAACCACTGCAAAGTTAGTCAAAATATCCCATAGTCGCAATAAAAACAGTGACGGATCCTCACGGATCCGTTACTGCATAAAAGACTTCAATTGCACGTTTTTTATATGAAACAAATAATGCTATCGAATGTCTTTGAATCTGTTCGGCTAAAATGCCGTCGGATTCCAATGTACCATTATTCAACCAAACATGCATCGGTCATGCTGACAAAACCCTTATGAAGAAATATCAGACCGATGGCAAAACAAGCAGAATCTCTCTGCCGGTTTTGCATTGTTACAATTGCCGGTCCCAGACAATAAGGACCACCGGATCTTC
>JAIDJJ010000266.1 GCA_029052265.1 Muribaculaceae bacterium | reverse complement strand
CGCCATATCTCTTTGCCTTTCCGGCACCGACTCCGGCAATATTCGCGAGTTCATCGAGTGTGATGGGATAAGTTGTCGCTATTGCCTCCAACGAGGGCTCCTGAAAAATCACGTAAGGAGGAAGATCAAGCTTTTTTGCCATCTTCTTCCTGAGGTCCTTGAGCATGGAATAGAGAGCGGGATCTGTGACACAAGCCGCTCCACCCTTCATCTGCGGTTCAACTTCCATTTCTGAGAAATCGTTGTCTTCCACAATTTTAAACGACACCGGTTTCTTCAGAAACTTTTTACCTTTTGATGTCACCTTGACAATATCGAGATTGTCGATATCTTTCTCAAGATACCCGGCTATGACAGCCTGCCGGATCACCGCCGACAACGTTCTTTCTTCAGCATTCGACAAGCATCCGAACTCTTCGAGATCGTCATGATTGTAAGATCTCACTTCGTCGGTAGGACGCCCTATAAGGACGTTTATGACGTAGTCCGTATTGAATTTCTCTTTAAGAGCAAGAACCGTCTCTATGACGGCACAAAGTTCTTCTTTAGCTTCCACTTGTGTCTTGGGATTTAAACAATTGTCGCAATTGCCGCAGTTTTCTGCTTCATATTGCTCACCAAAATAATGCAATAAAATCTTTCTACGACACACTGACGACTCTGCATAGCTTGCTGTCTCCGCAAGCAGATGACGCCCGATCTCCTGTTCGGACGCTGTTTTGCTTTGCATCAGTTTGTCAAGTTTCTGTAAGTCTTTGTTGGTATAGAATGTAAGGCATATACCCTCGCCTCCGTCCCTTCCGGCACGTCCGGTCTCCTGATAATACCCTTCAAGGCTTTTGGGTATGTCATAATGTATCACATATCTCACATCCGGCTTGTCTATCCCCATTCCGAATGCAATGGTAGCCACGATCACATCTACCTTCTCATGAAGAAATGCATCCTGATTCTCCGATCTTGTGGCAGAATCCATTCCTGCATGATAAGGCAACACAGAAATATCATTTAGTCTCAGAGTCTCGGCAAGTTCCTCCACCCGTTTCCGGCTAAGGCAGTATATAATGCCCGATTTCCCGCTGTTTGATTTTATGAAACGGATAATGTCCCTGTCAATATTCTTGGTCTTCGGCCGCACCTCATAATAAAGGTTCTGGCGGTTGAAACTTGACTTGAACACCTCTGCATCGAGCATACCGAGATTTTTCTGAATGTCGTGTTGAACTTTCGGCGTTGCCGTGGCTGTCAACGCGATAAGCGGATGGTGACCCACTTCATTTATTATAGAGCGTATCCTGCGATACTCCGGACGGAAATCATGTCCCCATTCTGAAATACAATGTGCCTCATCAACAGCATAAAATGAAATCTTTATAGACCGCATAAATGCCATATTCTCTTCTTTTGTAAACGACTCTGGTGCGACATACAACAATTTTGTCCTGCCAGACAATACGTCAGACTTCACCTGATCTATCATCGCCCTGTTGAGCGATGAGTTGAGAAAATGCGCGATCCCGTCGTCCTCGCCATAATTACGCATGGCGTCTACCTGATTTTTCATCAAGGCGATAAGAGGGGATATGACTATGGCAGTCCCTTCCGACATAAGTGCCGGAAGCTGATAACATAATGATTTACCTCCTCCAGTAGGCATCAACACAAACACATCTTTCCCGTCGAGAAGGCTGCTGATGATTTCGAGTTGGTTGCCTTTGAAGTTGTCGAAGCCAAAATTGTATTTAAGGGCCTCATGGATCGCTTTGATGTCTGCCATGGTTAATGAGGTTCGAAGAGTTTCTTGATATACAAAGTTAAAAAATTTTCTTGAAATTCTCTATATTACTTGAAAATTTTTTATCGCCAAATGCAGGCACATCACAATGCAGGGACATGGAATTAACTCCATGTCCCTGATTTTTCCTACACACCGACACTTATCAGGATGGGCGCTCTTCTATTTTTGTTTTCTCAAAATGAGCTTTTTCAAGTTTGTCCTGAACGTATGCGGCGTCTACTGTAAAATTTTTCACCGGCTCTGACGGGACCTCAAACATGGCATCGACCATTATTGTCTCTACAATCGAGCGCAATCCGCGAGCCCCGAGTTTATACTCTATCGCCTTGTCTACTATAAGGTCAAGAGCATCATCGGTAAATTCAAGATCCACACCGTCCAAAAGGAACAGCTTTTTGTATTGACGCACTATGGCATTCTTTGGCTCGGTAAGTATCCTGCGCAACGCGGCACGGTCAAGAGGGTCAAGGCTTGTGAGGACCGGCAACCTGCCTATAATCTCAGGTATAAGCCCGAACGACTTGAGGTCTTGTGGCATGACATAGCGCATCAGATTCTCTCTCTGACGTTTTCTGCTTGCCTCATCATGTCCGTAACCCACCACATGTGTGTTAAGACGCGATGCGATCTTACGTTCGATCCCGTCAAATGCGCCTCCGCAGATAAACAATATATTTTTTGTGTCGACGGCTATCATTTTTTGCTCGGGATGCTTTCTTCCTCCATTGGGCGGCACAAGCACCGTAGACCCTTCAAGAAGTTTAAGCAAACCTTGCTGCACACCTTCACCGCTGACGTCGCGTGTGATCGAAGGGTTGTCGCTCTTGCGTGCGATCTTATCGATCTCGTCTATGAAAACCACACCCTTTTCCGCACGTTCCACATCATAATCACAAGCCTGAAGAAGACGGGTCAGCAACGACTCTATATCCTCTCCCACATAACCTGCTTCCGTCAGGACGGTGGCATCCACAATCGCAAAAGGTACGTCGAGAAGTTTTGCGATAGTTTTTGCAAGTAAGGTTTTACCAGTTCCTGTCGGACCGACAAGAATTATATTTGATTTCTCAATATCTACATCATCTGCACCATGCGTCTGCATGATACGCTTATAATGATTGTAGACAGCGACCGAAAGATATTTCTTCGCCTCATCCTGACCTATTATATATTGGTCAAGGTATCCTTTGATCTCTTTTGGTTTAGGCACAGTAAGAGCTTCCTCCTTTGCCGCCTCTCCCTTCTTTGAGTTCTTCTTAAGCTGGGCGTCGCGCGCGTCATCTATAAACTTTATGCAATCGGTACACAGATTAAGACCCTCAAGAACGTTGACAACCGGATTGGAACTGCTGTCAGGAGTGCCACACATGGAGCACACCAGTCCGCTTCTTTTATTTGCCATCTCTACAGGATTTATTTATCTTCCTTTTTGGGGTTTACAAGCACTTTGTCAATCATGCCGTAATCTTTCGCCTCTCTCGCTATCATCCAGTAATCGCGATCCGAGTCTGCTTCAACTTTTTCAAAAGGCTGTCCCGAATGATCGGAAATTATCCTGTAAAGCTCTTCTTTCAGTTTCAATATCTCACGCGCTGTGATCTCTATATCGGATGCCTGACCCTGGATACCGCCCATAGGCTGATGGATCATCACCCTTGAATGAGGAAGCGCAAAACGCTTACCCTTCTCTCCTGCCACGAGAAGAACCGCCGCCATTGAAGCAGCCATGCCGGTGCATATGGTCGATACATCGCTTGATATATACTGCATGGTATCATAAATCCCAAGACCGGCATACACCGACCCGCCGGGAGAGTTGATATAGATCGAGATATCCTTATCCGGATCAATTGAATCGAGATATAGAAGCTGAGCCTGAATTATGTTGGCAGAAGTATCGCTCACCTGAGTGCCGAGAAAAATGATACGGTCCATCATAAGGCGGGAGAATACATCCATCTGGGTCACATTCATCTGACGCTCCTCAAGGATATAAGGATTCATGTAATCAGCCGAAGGTGATGTCGATGTGAACACAGCGCCCTGCCTGTCGATATGACGGGCATACCCGTCAAGTGTATTTGAATTGATGCCAAGATGATTGACAGCAAAATTTCTAAAATCCTTTTGCATATAGTCTTTTTTATTTATAACGTTCCGGGAAGCATTTTAGACCACAATACCATAATCGGTCGATATGACTCCTCTTAGGGGAGAGTCCCCGCGGAACATCCGCAAATATTATGCCAATAACATATAATAACATATAAAATCCGGCGCAAGCGCCTCGTCAGCACCCGCGCCGGACCTGTCTTATTCTGTCTCAGGAAATTATTTATGACTCAGCCGGCACAAAAAGTTTCTGAAATTCTTCAACAGTCACATCTTTATTATCCAATGTGACATTTTCCTTTATTGCCTCAAAGGCTTTACGGTTGAGCGCATTCTGATAAAGCATCTCACGGTTCTTCGGATCTTTTGTCACTTCCTGGGCATATTTGTCGACAATCTCTTCGGAAAGAGCATTGGGACCATACTGCATAAGCTGACGTGCCACTACCCCGCGTGCCTCGTTAAAGATATCTTCCTCTTCAATCTTGACTCCGAACTGTGATGCGATGTTATCACGCACGAGATCCCACTCAAGCTGCCCGCGCATTTTCTCAAATTCTTCGTCCACATTCTCTTTTGTGATCCCTTCGCCCTGACGCACGAGGAAATCCTTAAGAATTTCCACAGGAAGCTCAAGCTCGCCTACAGCTTTCTGAACAGCTTCCTTGGCATCGATTGTAAAGCGGTAGTTGGAATCATTAACAAGGTTAAGGGCAAGAAGCTCTTTGATTGCAGCGCGGAACTCTTCTTCATTATGAGCCTTGTCTTTACCTACAGCGTTGTCGAAGAATTCCTGGTCAAACTCAGCAGGCTTGAGAACGATGATCTCCTTTATGTCGAAACGGAAATCGCCTTTGTGCTCCTCCACCTGGTCGCGGTCGATGTTGAGCATAGAAGAAAGTTCAACAGCGCTTGAATCGCATGCGGCTGCCGGATTAAACACTACGCTGTCGCCGGGATGTTTTGCCTCGAAAAGCTTTTTCTGATCTTCATTCTTAAAGTGCATGGGAGCGATGATGCCGTTTTCGACAACCACGCCGCCTTCCTTCACCGACCCGTCTGGATTAAGTTCTGTGATAGAACCTTTGATGACTGCATTCGGCTCTGTCTCCTCTCCGGGCACCTGACGACCGAAACGCTGGCGAAGACCTTCAACCTGCTCATTAACCATTTCATCGGTAACCACGATATTGTAGTAAGGCACGTGAAGTTCCTTATTGGCAGGATTTTGGATTTCAGGAGCAAGACCTACTTTGAATTTGAATGTAAACTCATCATTTGCGATATCAAATGAGTTGTCGCTTTCGGGCACAGGCTGACCGAGCACCTGAAGTTTGTTTTCCTTTATATAGTTAAAGACGGCGTCTGCAACTTCTTTATTGACGACATCATATTTAACGGCTGTGCCATATTTTTTTGCGATAAGGCCTGCAGGCACATGTCCGGGACGGAACCCCGGCTCTGCATGTTTCTTGCCAATCTCCTTGAGCTGCTTGCTGACCTTGTCTGTGTAGTCTTTAGCTTCGATAGCCACGGTGATCTCACCGTTTACATTACCAAGCTTTTCGAAATTTACGTTCATCTTAAAACTTTATCTTGTTTAGTAATTTTAGTTCAATTTTACAGCCGGACAGGCAAACTGTGTGC
>JAIDJJ010000265.1 GCA_029052265.1 Muribaculaceae bacterium | reverse complement strand
TCAAAGATACCGGTACATCCACCTCGCCAATATTGTGTAAGTGCCCAACATTCCTCAAAAGAGTTCCGTCTGCCTATTGCATACATCATCCGCGCAAGACCTCTTTCATCCGAATTATTGCCATATATCATCAGACGTTTGTATTCCTGCATCTTACGAGCAAAATCTAATTTCGCATTTGGATTTGACCTGATGGTATGGTTTATTGCTTGATTTTCAGATTCCCATGGCTCAGCTCCGGCATAAGAGGGTGTACAGACTTTCCATCTTGAAGGGTATGGAGAAAAAGGATTCCTGCAAAGATAGCCGCCCTTGTCAATATTCATTGTTTTAAGGTAATGCTCACTTACTTTTGATAAGTATGTTATTGCTCGACTATAGTTTTCTTCCCTAAGTGCGAGTGTTCCTATCAGTTCATAATAATAGTCTTTATCCGCACGTGCCTTGCTCCTAAGAAAAGTGTATAATGGCGTATCTTTGACAATACGATTATAGGTAGAGGCGAGTTGTGCTGACGATAGACTTCCCATCATTTGGAAAGATAGGCTGCCATAATCTATGTGGTTGGCATATTCGTCGCTCTCGCGCATCGCCGAAATATTCAAGACCTGAGTTGGCGACCAATAAACATGCCATCCCACATTTGTCCACGCCTCATGCCATTGCTCTGACGGAGCAAGATTGTCTGCATAGGCACAAAGAAGTATGGCTGTGCTATAATCCTTCTTGTTCCACAACATCGGAACCCAATCAACGTATATTATGTTCCGACATCTTCTTATCCACTCCTCGGCATCCGGATTGAGTATATCTGTCTTTCGCTCTAACCATTTGAGATCGGTGAGCAAATTGGATAAATCTCCAACCTGAGCATCAATCTTCATCTTATATACACGGGCGAGACTCTCCAATTCTTCCGATGAGAATTTTTGTTTCAACGCCTTATGGATATGCTGCCGGGCGACCGACGAGTTTTTGTTAAACTCGTTGTCAATGTATGCCATTACAAAATTCCAGTCACCACGGCATAACACCTCGCCGTTTTTCAAAAGCCGGTTGACAATGGGTCGGAGTTCCTGCATAAATAAAGTATCAGTCGCATTGCTACGAATATAATCTATCAGTTGAGGAGCATTCGGATTCCTTGATGCCATATATTTTACAGGATCATCTACGGATAAAGACCAAATATCCCCCGCTTTTGCAAAGATAGAATCGGCACGGTTTGCATCACCGAGCCTGCTCCAGCAACCGGCAGCATACCTTTGAGCCATCCGTTTCATCAGATTTGAGTCTGGAATATGGGCAAAAGCAGAGTCTGAATATTCTATACATGAAGCATAGTCACGCGAAGCAAATAATGCTCTTGTCACCTGCAACGCATAGCGGTCTTTCAGTCGCATTCCATAGTAGGCTTTGCATTGCTCAATAATATCATTAAAATTTCCGGAATCTCCAGTGTGGTCATGTTTACGTGGATAGTACCATGGCGAACGTATATCCCGCCATCTTTTCTCCAAAGTTTTTGCTATGCCAAGTAAATCTGTAATTTCACTGTCGCATGAATTTTTCAGGTAAATATAAAATAGATTGTC
>JAIDJJ010000264.1 GCA_029052265.1 Muribaculaceae bacterium | reverse complement strand
ATGACTGAATAAATATCATAAAGATGATGACAAAGACCTCAATGACAAGACAAAATAAATTTTAAACAGTTTCTTAGCCCCCCTTACTACAAAAAAATCGACCGCAACTGCATTAAAATATATTTAAATATAAGGTCGAAATAACGTTAAATGTGATACAAAAATATGAATTCAGCCTAAATCATTGTTCAAAAAGTCGTGTTTATATACAAAAATCACCTTTTATCGTTTTTTATCCTTAAAAAAATTTGCATTTTTTCATTTCTGATATTAATTTTGCATTCGAAAACACGAAAACCATAATAGGTTTTTAAGTTTTCCCAAAACAAAATGAATATTCTCGCTCAAGCAGTATCAAAAAAATACAAAATATTTCTTATTTGACGGGTACTGAAACAAATGGATAATTAGGTGTAAATTTAAAATTAGGGAACTGATAAAATCAATTAATTAAAGCGCAAATTGGCGGAACGTCGTGAGACGCTCCGCCAATAATCTTTTTATCACCTCCCCTTCAGTATGTCAATGCTATGAACCATGCCATTCATAATGCCACATGGCAGAAACATCCGTAACTTTATACACTGACTTCCCCTTTTATGGCAGGCCATGGATCATAACCTTCAAGTGTGAAATCCTCATATCTGAACTTGAAAATATCCGTTACCTCCGGATTGATCTTCATGACAGGAAGCTTTCTCGGATCCCTTTCCAATTGTGTCTTTACCTGCTGAAGATGGTTCAGATATATGTGTGCGTCACCTAAAGTATGAATAAATTCCCCGGGCTTTAATCCGCATACCTGTGCCACCATCATGGTAAGCAGCGCATAGCTCGCTATGTTAAACGGCACACCCAGAAAGCTGTCGCCGCTCCTCTGATAAAGCTGGAGCGAAAGCTTACCGTCATTCACATAAAACTGAAAAAGGGAGTGACACGGGGGAAGATTCATATTGTCAATATCTGCCACATTCCAGCTGCTTACTATTATTCGACGAGAATCAGGATTTTCTTTTATGGTGCGCACAGCTTCTGATATCTGGTCAATAAATCCTCCGTCGTAACCTGGCCAGGAGCGCCACTGGAATCCATAAATATGACCTAATTCTCCATCCGGATCCGCCCATTCATTCCATATCCTCACTCCATGATCCTGCAGATACCTTACATTTGTATCTCCGGCAAGAAACCACAACAATTCATATATCACACTCTTTAGATGCACTTTTTTTGTAGTCAGTAGCGGGAAACCTTCCGAAAGGTCAAAGCGCATCTGGTAACCAAATACAGAAATAGTTCCTGTGCCTGTACGATCGTTCTTTTGATGACCGGTTTTCAAAATATGATCAAGAAGTTGAAGATATTGTTTCATTGTTTTGTGTTCTCTTTATCTGGTTTTCACTTTTCTTATGAGAGGAGTCGCCCGGAGGTTACGATTCCATTGGTAACGGATAGCATCATTGGGACACACCTTAAGACAGTCAAAGCAACGCACACAACGGGAATTGTCGACATGTCTACCCACCACTTTGACACATTGCGACTTACATACCTCCTCACATTTCATGCAGTTTACACACTTGTCTGGATCAATCTCGATATGATAGAGGGTGAAATCATGAAAACATCCCAATGCAGTGCCTACCGGACACACCGTATTACAAAATCCCCTTCCTGTCATCAATGCACATATAGCTATCGACAGTGCGGAAATCAACCCCGCCGCCATCCCGGCTCCCATCCCTATCCCTAATGTCAGCCATGCCTCCTGTGCCCGGGTCGGATTTATTGCCCCACAGATGTTGCGCATCATATTCCACGGCTCTATCCAGAATGAAACAGCCACAGCCCCAAGCACAAGGCAGACTCCATAAATAATAAGGATATGATACCTCACACCCCTTGGTTTCTTATATGAGAACGGACGCCGAAGACCCGGGATGAACCGTCGCAGGGGAATGACAATATCCTGCAACGTGCCGACAGGACATACGGTGGAACAGTATATCCTTCCGAACACGAAAGTGATACCCAACCATATAATGATTGTCCCCATGCCGGTTGCTATCAGCGAGGGGACAATCTGTACCTTCTCCACCACTTTTGCCATAGGATGTATCGTTGGACTCACCACAAGATAAGCCAGCGCGCCTATAAAAAACAGGGTGGATAAAAAAATACGTATGGTGCGCAGATCTTTCATTTTTCGATCTTTTAAACGGCATTTCGCCGACAAAGGCTCACCGCCGGTTACCGCGCTGCTTCTGCTGTTCGCGAAGCATTGCCTGCTGCTGCTTCTGCATCTCCTCGATGCGTGCCATGAAGCCGCTTTTTTTCTTTGGTTTCTTGGCATTCTCCGCCATTGTCTTCCTTACATCTTCCTCTTTGATTATGAATCGGAATGCATAAGTCTGGGCGATAGTGATCAGCAATGACAGGAAATAATAGTAGGAAAGTCCTGCCGCATAATTGTTGAAGAACACCATGAAGAAGACCGGCATCAGATACATCATCCACTTCATTCCGGGCATCTGTCCGGGTGAATTTTGCATGTTGACACGCGTGTACAGGATATTGGTCACTGTCATAAGAAGACAGAACAGCGATATGTGATTGCCAAAATATTCTGTAACCAAGGGAATGTTGCCACTCCATGATATGATAGCATCCGGAGCCGCAAGGTTTTTAGCCCATAGGAAGCTCTCTCCACGCAACTCTATGGCTGACGGGAAGAAAGAGAACATTGCAAACAATATCGGCATCTGAAGAAGCATGGGCAGACAGCCCGACATAGGATTGGCCCCAGCCTTGTTATAAAGAGCCATTGTCTTCTGCTGACGGAGCATTGCGTTCTCATTTCCGGGATATTTGTCGTTTATTTCCTTGATATCCGGGGCAAGTATTCTCATTTTCGCCTGGCTCTTGTAGCTCTTGTAGGTAAGAGGGAAAAGCACAAGCTTAATGAAGATGGTCATGATAAGGATGATGATGCCATAATTGGATATAAACGACCCGAGGAAGTTAAAGATAGGAATGACAATCCCCGTATTGATCCACCTGAACACCGACCATCCGAGTGGGATCAGTTTGGTGAGCTTGAGATCTTCGTTAGAGACCGTTTTTTTGTCGAGCGACGAGAGCAATGGATAAAGATTAGGACCGATAAACAGGGAGAAAGATGCCGGCACCTCTGTCCGCCAGTCATAGTCGTTTACCACCGCCTGTGTGTCAAACTTTTTAAGCAAATAAGGGTCATTCTTGAGGAAAACTGACTGGAAATCGGCTGTATTGAACGGACGTTCCCCTATAAGAACAGTTGAGAAGAACTGGTTCTTGAAGCCGATCCAGCGTATTTTTGCCTGACGGTCTTCGTGGTCTGTCTTCCCTTCTGAAAGATTTTCAACAGATCCCCCCGCAAATTTATAATAAAGTGCAGAGTTCCTCTCCTCAAACATTTTACCTTTTTCCTGACGGATGAGATCCTGATGCCAGTTGACAATAAGGTTGCGGTTGTTGCTCTCAACGATGTCCGCCATATTTTTCTGCACTATGCGGATGCCCACCACATAATTCTCCCCTTTCGGCAGAGTGTATTCTATTCCCCAGTAAGCACCGTCAGCCACCGGAAGCGACATAAGCACGGTGGAATCATTAAGCACTGAGGGACTGAAAAAGAGTTCGGATGAGCTTACGCCCTGAGGAAGAGGCAACTGAAAATCAAATGTATTCGATCCATTCTCAAAAATAACCACCTTTTCCTTGCGTTTCTGGCTTTCATCGGGAGTATATTCAGTATCGTATTTCTTTAGTTCGGCACGAGTTATAGATCCCGATTTAGAACTGAGTTCAAGCTTCAGCACATCGTTTTCAAGACAGACAACAGAATCTGTGCCGGCAAGGAAACGCGCGAACTTTCCGTATCTGCCCATTGATATGGATGCGCCGCGCACAAGCTCAACTGCCTTGCGCTGCTCCATTACTGACATCTTCTTCAGATCGGCATTACATATATCTTTCCAGTCGAGAACCTTACCGTCGACAGTGACCGTTCCGCTGATTGAATCGCCCACGGCGAGAAGGCTTATATTCCCGTCTGTAAGACGGGCGGCATGTGTGCTGTCCGGCAGCACGACCTCTTCACCATGTTCCATGATATTCTTTACAAGCCATTCACGCTCGGTAGATGACAACGCATCAACGCTGCCTGACGACGATGGAGACTGAACGCTTTCAATCTCTTCCGGCTCCGATTCCGGAACGTTGCGCGGAGACAGCCACATGAACCCGAAAAACACTACTGCCATAAGCAGCAATCCTATACCGGTGTTTTTATCCATTACTTATTATCTTATCTGTTGATGTTTTTTAGTTAGATTAAATTATCGACCGGACTTACCCGGCAATACCCAATCAAATTGCAAAATTAATAATAATATCCCACATTTTTAAGTTTTTCCCAAACAATTAAATTGTGGCGGAGCATTATTTCATTATTTCTGACAGCACTCCAGTTTTTACAAAACAGGATACATCCCCGGCGACATCTATTCAAGGGAATAGACCATCTTCCGTATAGCCGCTGCAATCTGACGGGGAGATTCTTCTCGGGATTTAAGGCTCTCCCAGCTCACCGGTTTGCCAAAAATGATACGGAATCTCTTTCCACGTGACTTACACAGCTCTCCGGGAAGCAATATCTGCTCGATGTTGACTTTGAGCCCCAGCTTTTTACGCCATCTTGCAACTCGATAAAACCTGGCGGTGTTCTCACCTTCAAATTTCACGGGAACAATATCGCGCCGATATTCTATCGCCTTTGCTACAAACGATTTCTGCCATTCAAGATCAGCTATAATCCCATCAGGATGAAGCCGCGACACAAGCCCGGCCGGAAACTGCAGTATATGCTTGTCGGATGCAAGCGCTGAGTTGATTGTTTTAGCGGCACTCCGACCTTGGCTCCCATATTTATTTACAGGAAGAAAAACATCGCTCAACGGCTCAATGTTCATCAACATGTCGTTGACCAGAAACCTTACATTTGCATCACCGTAACGACCTCCGAGTTCGGCTATAAGGGAAATACCGTCAAGACCGCCAAGCGGATGATTTGATGCGAACATAAGACGAGTGTGGGAATCAAGGTTTTCAATACCCTTGATTTCCACAGATATATCGAGATGTTCAAGAATCTTGCGGGCGAACGCTGATCCACGCATGGGATAAGCTGCCTTCAACATGGCATTCAGCTCTTTCTGCCTTATCACCTTCTCCAGCCAGGTTATAAGAAATCCGGGGAACAGCACACCTGCTTTCGCGGAAAAACGTTGCCTCAAGATGGCATGAAGATCAATCTCAAGCAATTTATCCATTCACACTGTCCTCTTCTTCCCAAAACTCGTCTTCCCAGTCACTGTCGTCTACAGGGAACCGATCATCTTCCGTATCGTCCTGACAGAATATAAATTCATCCTCTTCCTCCACTCTGTGACGAACATCGAGATTACGGTGGGTCATGGTGGTTTTCACTTGATTTTCTTCAGAATTTATCTCCCTCCAGAGAAGGTCTTTAAGTTCGGTAAGCCCCTGACCGGTCACTGCGGAAATAAACACCGTGGGAATATCTTCAGGAAGTTCCTTCGCTATCTCGTCACGAAGTTCATCATCAAGCATATCGCTTTTTGAAATAGCGAGCACTCTCCCCTTGTCGGTCAGTTCCGGATTAAATTCCTTAAGTTCTTTCAAAAGCACTTCATAATCTTTCTTGATGTCATCACTGTCGGCAGGGATCATGAAAAGTAGCACAGCATTCCTCTCTATATGACGGAGAAACCTAAGTCCCAACCCCTTACCTTCACTGGCACCCTCTATGATACCGGGAATGTCTGCCATCACGAAAGATTTGTCTCCCCTATAGTTTACAATCCCGAGGCTCGGCTCCATAGTTGTGAACGGATAGTCTGCTATCTTAGGTTTAGCCGCCGAAATCGCTGACAACAATGTCGACTTCCCGGCATTCGGGAAGCCTACAAGACCTACGTCTCCAAGAAGCTTCAATTCAAGGATGACCGCCTTTTCAATAGCCGGCTGTCCTGGTTGCGCGTAGCGTGGAGCCCGGTTAGTGGAAGTGGCGAAATGCCAGTTTCCCAGACCACCCTTTCCTCCCCGGAGAAGCTTGATTTCCTCACCGTCTTCAGTTATTTCGCATAGAAACTCTCCGGAGTCGGCATCAAACACTGCAGTCCCCACAGGCACCTCGATAATACGGTCTTCACCATCCTTGCCGAACGAACGCCCGGCACCGCCGCTCTGCCCGTCGGTGGCAAACACATGACGCTGATACCGCAAAGGAAGAAGCGTCCACATGTGGCGGTTGCCTTTCAATATTATATGTCCGCCCCGGCCGCCGTCGCCACCGTCGGGTCCCCCTTTGGGCACATATTTAGCCCTGTGGAAATGACGGCTTCCCGCACCCCCCTTGCCTGAGCGGCAGAGAATCTTCACATAGTCTATGAAATTAGATTCAGCCATTGTCTGTTGCTTTTTTTGGTTATATGGTCAGGCGGATTGCCGCCTCAAAACACTTTTCTTTTCATAAGGTCGTTGGCATAACGGTAGTCGTCGGGCGACCCTATGTCAATCCATGTCCCCTCTATAGGATAACAACCCACTGCGCCTCCGTCAGATATCAGAGCTGAAATAAAATCGGGAGCATCCAGATATTCCCCCCTTACTATCCGGTCAAGGAGCGCCCTGCGCATTAAATAAACGCCACCGTTGGCGAAATAGTTGTAAGTGGGCTTCTCTTCAAGACCTTTAACTTTGCCTCCGTCCATTTTCATTATGGCAAACGGCACCGACACCGTATAGGGGACAGCTGCCATTGTAAGATCTGCCCCGCTCTTTTTATGCTGAAGATACAGTTTCTCGAAATCTATTGTGGTGAGTATATCGGAATTCATCATCAGGACATTGTCGCATTCGAGTCCTTCCACAAATGCGAGGCTGCCCATAGTCCCGAGACGCTTGGGCTCGCGTATGCAGGTGATTTCCGCCCTTCCGCGACGCTTTCCGAAATGCTCCTCGATCTTATGTGCAAGATAATTGACAGTCACAAATATCCTGTCTACCCCACATCTTTCGAGTTCATCCACATTATAATCTATTATGGCTTTCCCTCCAACAGGCAGCAACGGTTTCGGGGTGGTAAGGGTAAGAGGTCTGAGTCGTTCCCCTCTCCCTCCTGCCATAAGGACAGCATCTATAGGAAGCCGGGTCTTCATTGTCCGAAGGTCAAGGATGTCGGTGATATGACCTTTGTCGACCACAGGAAGCAACGCTATATGACGTTTCCGGCATTCCGCGATGGTAAGCCAGCAGTCTTCTCCGGGCAAAAGAGACAGGTACGCTCTGTGCATCACACTCTCCACGGCGTCAGAAAGCTCTGCTCCGGTGATCAGGGCTCGCCGTATGTCGCCGTCTGTCACAGTGCCTGCAAGGCAACCGTATGGATCGATCACAAAAAGTGTCATCGATTCTCCTGAAAGGGAATTGATAAGATTAAGCGCCTCCCTGACATTCGCGCTGCAACTTATGGCATGACGACGCAGTATCTCCGCCCCTGCCGGAGTGATTCTGTCGTATATTTCAGGATTCAACATTTTCGTATTGGGTTAGAGTGTCTTTAAGTTCAGTCACGACCATGGCTTTGAGTTCGGGAGGTGATACCACTTTCACAGCATTGCCGAGACCGAGGATTTCATGCACCAATTCATAATTGAGCTTTATACGGTATGAAAACACGGAATATGTGTCGTGCACCTCTTCCTGCTGCGACGGATGGAGCGGGAGGGCGCGGAAATATTTCGCCTGGGTCGGGGTGGCACGCAGTCTGACATCCCTCACTTGCGCCTGAGAAGTGGTCACCCCCACGATCGACCCGAAAATATCTTCTGTATTGAAATCTTCCGGCATATCAAAACCTTCATTCATGATTTTCATCTCCGGAATGCGGTCAAGGGCATATGTCCGGAGAGATTCCCCTTTCTCCTTCAGTCCGATCATATACCACCGCTGCTTGTAACGCTTCAACAGATAGGGACGGAACACGATACCTTTTTCTGCACGCGAACGGTTGAAGCCCGCATAGGTGAACACCAGTTTGCGGCAGTTGCGTATGGCATCAAGAGCCACAGGAAGAAATTCGCGCGCAGAAGGCACATCTTCCACCTCCACCCGGTCGATCGGGACATTCGTATCCTTTATCGCACTGCTCACCGCATATGAGTCGAGCATCCAGTTGGTAAACGCCTTTCCCTGACGCGAATGATCCTGCTCAAGGTAGTAGCGTCCGTGGCTGTCGCAGGAGATGTCTATATGAAAATTCTCTTCTATAGCACGACGGTAGTGATAAAAAGTACGTTCGGGCAGCGGATTGCCGTCCGAAAGATGCGATCTCACCCATAGACGGTTGATCTCTTCCCGGGTGAGGCGCTCGTATCTGGAAAGTGTATCCACAATCCAGACATATCTGCTTATCAAGTCTCGCGCCATACTATATCTGTTGGTTGCAGACAAAGGGGACTGATTGCCCCATTAACTCTGCAAAGTTAAACAAAAATTTATATAAACCACTCTCCTGCCGTTTCCGGCTACATTAAAAATGACTGCGGATCAGGTCCAGATACCTCCCTGCAACTGCTTCCGGAGAAAATTTCCGGTTCACATCATCTCGCATTTTATGGCGCAAATCCTCCATCTCATCAGCGGCATCCACCTTTCCCGCAGCCCATACCACACCTTCCGCAAGGCGTGTGGCGGCAACCTCCCGGTCTTCAGAATATCCCGCTATATACCCGGTCGACAGATGATCCACGATATCTGACTGCCCCCCACGGTCGAAGCATACAGGCAGACATCCGTATGCCTGTGCCTCTACAAGAGTGCCGGGCAACGTTTCATAACTTGAAGACGAAACTATTATATCCGCCGAATCATATACCTTCCTCACAGCCTCTTCTCCTTTTATCACTCCGAGATGCCGATGACTGACCCCCATACCTTCAAGCGTTTCAGGATTTTTCACACCTCCGAATGTAACTATTTCAAGCCGGTCGGCAAGCTCCGGATAACGGTCTCTGACCACCCTTGTCATCTCCACAAGGACCGGAAGGCATTTTATGGGATCATCCAGCCGAGCAGCCCCGAACCCCACGGTTATTTTATCGTCCTTTCGTTTTGGCTGCCTATTCACATTCCTGCCCAACGGCAGGAATGCATTAGGGATAACTGATATGTCCTGATTTGACAGAAGGGTGCTACCGACTCCTTTGTCTCGAAGCCAGTTGCTCACCGCCACAAACTTTATATTTTGTGGCAGTGAATACAATTTTTGTTTCTTTTTCCATATTTTCCCGGACAGCGACCCTACCGCCCCCCTTTTTTTCAGAAGAGGACAGTCTTCACATCGTCTTTCATATCCCGGACAAGAGCCGGAATGGTGGCAGACACCGGTCATACACCACATGTCATGCATGGTCCATATCACAGGTTTTCCTGTTTCAAGAATTTTCCGGATCCCATCCAAAGAAAGCATCCCCTGGTTCACCCAGTTGAGCAGCACCGCATCCGCCTCCATTATTACCGGATGCCTCCATAAAGGAAGCCCGTCGGAAGCAGTGTCTATCCTGAAAAGGGTGGTCCGGTCAAGACCGTTTGAAAGGAATATCTTGAGACGCTCTGAAACAAAACTTTTCTTTATAGATGCAGGAGTGGCGGCAATTTCCACATATGGGGAGTCTGTAAGCTTTTCCACCACAAGCATACGGGCATCCTCCCCAACCGACCTCAGAGCCTCCATAAGACGGCGGCTAACCACGGCGGCACCTCCCGTGGCATCGCTCTTGTTGACTATTGCAATTTTCATTTTGCCTCAGGAATACTGATCGGATCCATGTCTGGCATATGTCACATATCTGTATGAGACACCGCCGGCGTTTTCCACTTCCGACATCTCTTCCACAAGCCAGCACGGCAGATTGTCCGGCAAAGCAAGCCGGGCATCAGCATCAGGGCACACATCATCAATCTCAGTGAGATAAATACGTGTCACATATGGCATAAAGGCATTATATATCTCTGCGCCCCCCATTATAAAGGGAGATTTCCCATCTGTAAGTTCAAGGGCTTCCGTTGGCGAACTTACCGCCACACACCCTTCTGCACGAAATTCAGGATTGCGGGTCACCACAATATTCTGCCTGCCGGGGAGTGGTTTTTTAGGCAAGGAATCCCATGTTTTCCTTCCCATTATCACAGGGTGTCCCGTAGTGAGAGCTTTAAACCGTCGGAGATCAGCTGATATATGCCATATCAGATCTCCTTCCTTACCTATGGCACCATCTTTACCGGCTGCCACAATCATATTCACTTCCATAATATTACAGGACGCCGTTTGTCATCGCCGGCTATCCACCTACAAAAATAGCCATTTTAATTGATAATTGAAAAATTTTAGTTAATTTTGCCACCAGCTAAACATCATACCGTCTCCGATGAATTATACTGTTATAGACTTCATCAGTCTTTTGGGAGCTGTCTGCCTGTTCCTTTATGGAATGAAGGTCATGAGCGAAGGTCTCCAGAAAGTCGCAGGCGACCGTCTGCGCAACATACTTGGTATCATGACTAAAAACCGCGTCACAGGCGTGCTGACCGGCATTATCATCACAGCTTTGATCCAAAGTTCAAGCGCATCTACGGTGATGGTAGTGAGTTTTGTGAACGCAGGGCTCATGAGCCTGGCGCAATCCATGGCTGTCATATTCGGTGCGAATGTCGGCACCACTGTCACCACCTGGATCATCTCGGCATTTTCTTTTGAGGTAAACATATCTGACTACAGCATCCTTCTCCTTGCCGTGGGCGTGCCGATGCTGTTCATGAAAAAAAGTGCTTACAAGTCTTTCGGAGAGTTTCTGATCGGATTCTGTTTCCTTTTTATGGGGCTTGACCTAATCAGCAAATATGTGCCTGACCTTCAGGCAAATCCCGACATGCTCAGTTTTGTCACCGGATATACCACTCTGGGCGCAGGATCAGTGCTGATATTCTTTTTTCTTGGCATTATTCTCACCATGGTGGCACAAAGCTCTGCCGCGACATTTGCCATCACCCTTATCATGTGTTCGCAGGGATGGATATCCTTCTCTCTTGGATGCGCCATTATTCTGGGCGGAAACATCGGCACCACCATCACCCCGATACTCGCGTCGCTTAGCGGAAATCTCGCGGCAAAACGCACAGCCATGGGGCATGTGCTGTTTAACGTGATCGGATCGGTGATAGTATTGTTCATTTTTCATCCGTTCACCGAACTTGTGGCAGACATCACTCAATGGTGCAACGGCATAAATCCCCTTGACATTGATTCCGCACAGGAAGCGGCAATGAGCGGCTCTACCCTTGTCGACCCCAAAGGTGGTCTGACATCCAAGGCTCAGGCTTCAGTCGCGTTCGGACTTGCCATGTTCCCGACTGTATTCAACGCCTGCAACCTAATGATTATGATATGGTTCACAAAGCTGTATGTAAAGGTAGTATGCTGGATAATGCCTGCCCGCCATAAGGATATGGAAGAAGAGTTCACACTCAAATATATCGGAAGGGGAATGCTGTCGGCATCCGAGCTCAACATCACGCAGGCTCAGAAAGAGATCGCAGTATACGGAGAGCGAGTGGCTCGCATGCTCAAGATGGCACGCGACATAGTCCACCTCCCGGAAAAAGAATCCGCATATACGGAGACCTACAACCGTCTCGAGAAATATGAGGAGATATCCGACCGTATGGATATCGAAATAGGCACCTATCTCAACCATGTGGCAGAAGGGCGTCTAAGTCCGGAAGGCAAAATGAGGGTGGCTGGCATGCTCAGGGTCATAAGCGAGATAGAATCAATAGCCGACGGATGCTTCAACGTAGCCAAGACCGTGGCACGTCAACACCAGAATCACGTGAAATTCACACCTTCCGTGCTTGGAGAGATCGACACCATGTTCAACCTTGTGCAGGAAGGCATGGACAACATGCTCATGATACTGCGGGAGATGGAGAGTCCGGAAGATTCACTAATAATCAAAGCCTACAACAAGGAACGGGAAATCAACAACCTGCGCAACAACCTGCGCGATTCCAACATATATAATATCAACAATAAGGAATATGGCTATCAGGAAGGCATATTCTTCATGGACCTCATAAGCGAGGCGGAAAAACTCGGAGACTATATGCTCAATGTGGTCGAAGGGGTGAAACACCAGTTTCATCCCACGGCTGAAGCCTGACTGTAAATAAACCAACCGCGGCATTGCCGCAACCAACAAAAACTTGTATGAATTCACATCGCTATTGCGTAATCATGTGCGGCGGAGTAGGATCACGATTCTGGCCATTTAGCCGCAACGACCGCCCGAAACAGTTTCTTGACTTCTTCGGGACTGGAAAAAGCCTCCTTCAGCTTACGGTTGAGAGGATTTCATCCGTGGTAAGACCCGAGAACATAATTCTGGTCACAAACCGTCAATATGCAGAAATCATAAAGGAGCAGCTCCCGGAGATAAAGGAGTCTAATATATTGCTCGAACCCGCCAGACGAAACACGGCTCCATGCATATGCTGGGCGGCTCATCATATCCATGCTCTTGACCCGGAAGCATCGATTGTCACACTCCCCTCTGACCACCTCGTGCTTAAAGAAAAGGAGTTTGAAAAGGCTATACGGGAAGGTCTCGAATTTGTGGAAAACGGGAACAGGCTCCTCACTCTCGGAATAAATCCTACAGGTCCGAATACCGGATATGGATACATACAACAAGGCACAGCTGTTGAAAGTTACCCCGGAATCAGGAAAGTGAAGTCATTCACAGAAAAACCTGATCTTGAAATGGCAAATGTATTTATTGCCAGCGGAGAGTTTTTCTGGAACTCCGGAATTTTCCTGTGGTCGGCAGACAGTATCTTGAAAGCGTTCGACAAATATGATCCAGAGACGGCACACCTGTTCAGCTCCGCCGAGCCCAACACTTTCGGCACTCCGGAAGAACCTGCTTTCATCGACAACATATTCCCTAACGCCCCTTCCATTTCCATTGACTACGCCATCATGGAAAAAGCGGACAACGTATTTGTAAAAACTGTAGATCTCGGATGGAGCGATCTCGGCACCTGGAATGCTCTTTATGAAGCATCTCCCAGAAACCATGAGGGAAATGTAACCCAAAACTGCAAGGTGCTGACATCAGAATGCACCGGATCTATGTTTGCAGTTAGCGGCGACAAGATAATAGTGGCTGCCGGATTGAAAGACTATATTGTTGCAGACAACGGCAACGCTTTGCTAATATATCCCATAGCCGACGAACAGAAAATCCGTCAGATTGTAAACGAAGTCAAGACCCGTTTCGGCGAAGAGTACGTCTGAATATCCGGAGCCGACTACAGGAAGAAGGTCATCCAAAAGCTGTCCCAAAGTGTTTTATCGGCTTTTGTGTGACGTTTGCAGGCTTTTAATTGTTAAAATCAGGACAACCTTTTGTTGTTCTGATTTTTTTGCATTATATTTGTGCCATTGTAGCAGTTATAAACTTAATTAAGAACCACCAATCAGAACTAACAACAGCGATGAAACGCGATCTATTCAGAAGATATGTGTGGCTCGTAGATACGGTACGACATGCAAAGAAGGTGCAGTTTGAAGAAATTGCCGAAAGATGGCTCGAATCTGTCATCAATAAAGACAAATCCCCTCTTGCCCTCCGCACATTCCACAACCACCGTCACGCCATCGAAAGCCTTTTCGGTATAAGGATCGAATGCGACAGAAGTGACCACCACCGTTACTATATCCACGAAGAACAGGGCAGAAACTCGACCCGCCTTAAAATATGGATGCTCCAGAAACTTGGATACTCCGACCTCGAAAGCGACCTCCGGGGAATTGCCCACCGCGTCAGCATGGATGCCCTGCCGGAAGACAAATGCGGGCTATACGACATCATCATGGCTATCCAGAACAACAACGTTCTCAACATAACATTGTCAGAAACTCTAAACGGTAGTAAAGACACTATCTTCCTTGCACCGTATGGAGTGAAATACAGGAACAATGCCTGGCATGTCGTTGGGAAAGACATAGAATCAGGGGAGATGCATGCTCTCTGTCTCGATAATCTCAAATCGACAGCAGTGACTCACGCCACCTTTATATGTCCGGAAGACTTTTCTATTGCAGAATGATAACCCTGAATATATATTCAACACCATTCTGACATTGGAATTCCCGATATCGACAAACCGCATACCCGCTTTGGCAGTATGCGGTTTGTCTTTAATCTGAAAACCCTCTCTCAAAATGCAAATACACCCGCACGAATTTACATTTTTTATCGGAAGTTCGCCACACCGCTTTCAAGCAAATATTTTAAACCATACTTTTGTTGTGAGACTTAAATTATTATACTACTTTTGCGTATGATTTCGATTATACGCATATTTTTTTTATCCCTGATATTGGCACTCTCTTCATGCACCGGGAATGATTTCTATATCGAATTTGATCTCCCGGCTGACGTGACTGCCAATTATAAGGTCTCTTACTATGCTTCCGACAAACGTGGAGGAATGATGATAGAGACCGCTGCTCCCGTAGTCAACGGAAAATTCGTGCTCAAAGGTCAGACCATAAATCCGGCTCTCCTGTATCTGTCCGGATCAGACCAACGTTCGATAGCCATTTATGTGGAACGCGGAGAGAAACTGAAAATCTCCGGAGAATCTGCCAACCCATATTCCTGGATGATAAAGGGGAACGATACTGATGAACAATGGAGCATCTGGAGAAATGAAAACAAGGATACCCTTAGCCTTGATGACCCGCAGAAGACAAACCTGGCTGTGGCAAAGTATGTGATCGCCAATCCGGAATCCCCTTTGTCTGCCCTCATCCTTCTCACTTCCTTCTCAAGGAAAGACGATGAAGCCATGTTCCGGAGTCTGTGGCTGCGACTTGCCGGCGACGCCCGCAACCCCAAATGGACATCGCTCGCAGGACGTGCCGACCAGCCTGACAACTTTGTGCGCACTCCCGGCATACTCCGGTCGATGGCTGTAAGGTCTTTCCATCACGGCATCGACACCATTCGCCCGGATTCCGCAGCAGCCTCAATCCTTTTTTTCTGGCATGCCGGATCTGTCGGCAGAAAAGAATATATCGATTCCATAAAGACCCTTTCAAAAGAGTATCCTGACTCCGCAAAGAGAATAATAGCAGACATTTGTCTTGATGCAGATTCAATAGCATGGCGCTCCCCGCTCCGATCGGATTCCCTTGTCAATGTGGTCAGGGCATGGGCACCCGCCGGTCTTGCTGACAGCAAAATAATGGGACTCTGTGTGCCCAGGACTCCATTTTTCATAGTGTTTTCCCCCGACGGAACACAGCAATATCGCGGTTCAGACACAAAAGAAGCGTTTGCCACTTTCCGTTATCTGATAAAGGAAAACTCAAAACAGTAACCGCCATGCTTACCAAAGTTTACTCCGCAGCCATACAAGGCATCGACGCTTTTCCTGTCACTATTGAAACAGACGGGGGTGCAGGCTCCATATTTATGATTGTCGGACTGCCTGACACCGCTGTCAAGGAAAGCTATCAGCGCATGGTCTCGGCGATATCTCATAGCGGAGTGAAATTTCCACGTAAAGGCACTACCGTAAACCTCGCTCCGGCGGATATCAAGAAAGAAGGGGCGGCGTTCGACCTCCCCATGGCGATAGGTGTACTTTCCGCACACGGAATTGTCCCTGCCGACCATCTTGCGGACTATATGATCATGGGAGAACTGTCGCTCGACGGATCTGTGTTACCGGTAAAAGGGGCGCTCCCGATGGCGGTCAAGGCACGGGAACTCGGATTCAGACGCCTGATAGTTCCCGAAGGGAACGTAACTGAGGCAGCCGTGGTCAACAAAATAGATGTATTCGGCGTTCGCTCCCTGAGTGAGGCGATTGCCCTGATCTCGGACGCCTCCGACCTTCAGCCTGTAAAAATCAACACAAGAGAACTGTTTGCCGAAAAATCAGAAGAATTTGACTTCGATTTTTCTGAAGTCAAAGGTCAGGACAGCGTAAAAAGAGCATTCGAGGTGGCTTGTGCAGGTGGGCACAACCTTCTCATGATCGGACCTCCCGGCGCCGGCAAATCAATGATGGCGAAACGCATTCCGTCAATCCTTCCGCCTTTAAGCCTCGGAGAAGCGCTCGACACCACAAAAATACACTCCGTGGCGGGGAAGCTCTCAAGAGGGTCAATGCTGATGACGCGCCGTCCTTTCCGCACTCCCCACCATACAGTGTCGCCGGTGGCTCTTGTTGGGGGAGGATCAAACCCTATGCCCGGCGAAATATCCCTCGCCCACAACGGCGTGCTCTTCCTTGATGAATTCCCTGAATTTCCGAGGCAAGTGCTGGAAGTGCTGCGCCAGCCAATAGAAGACCGGGTGATAACCGTGGCACGCGCCAAATACACGGTCAACTATCCGGCTTCCTTCATGCTCGTAGCTTCCATGAACCCTTGTCCATGCGGATACTACGGACACCCCACCAAACAATGCACCTGCGCCCCGGGAGCAGTCAACAGATACATGAACCGTATATCTGGGCCTTTGCTTGACAGAATCGACCTCCAGGTGGAGATACAGCCTGTCTCTTTCGACGACATGGCAGACACCACTCCGGCAGAAAGCAGCACAGAGATACGGAAACGGGTGATTGCTGCAAGATCCATACAACAGCTCCGTTTCCAGGGAGAAAAAGGGATCTATTGCAACGCACAGATGAATTCTCGCCTCCTACACAAATATGCCTGGCCGGATGAAGAAGGGCTCGCAAAGCTCAAAGACCGGATGACAAAGCTCAATATGAGCGCACGTGCATTCGACCGCATTCTGCGGGTGGCAAGGACAATCGCCGATCTTGACAACTCCGAGAACGTGCTCTCCCGCCATATAGCCGAAGCCATCGGCTACCGCTCCCTCGACCGCGCCAACTACGGCGCCACATTCTGACCCCCTCTCCATTCTCCCCGCCTCTCCCCCTTGCGAAGCACCTTTGGAAATCCGGGATGCGCTGCCGGCAAT
>JAIDJJ010000263.1 GCA_029052265.1 Muribaculaceae bacterium | reverse complement strand
CTCCATCATAAATATCAAAAATCTGCTCGACAAATCCTCTCAATTCCTTCGACAAATAAATTTAAACAGTTTCTAAGCAACTTCCATTTATTTTCAATCCATTTGGTGTGTTGAGATGTTTATTATTATAACAGTAAACATATTCCACAGTATCCGCTAAAACATTGAGATTATGAAAATACCGAAAGTTAACCTTTTAATCAAGATCCTGATCGCCATAGGTCTTGGCATCGGATGCGGGTATTTTTTTCCCGTATGGCTCGGAAGAGTGTTCATGACATTCAACGCTATTTTTTCACAGTTCCTTTCCTTTCTGATTCCGCTGATCATACTTGGATTTGTGGTCCCGGCTATCGCCGATCTCGGGAAAGGTGCCGGCAAGGTGCTTGCCCTGACGGTGGTTATCGCCTATGCCGCCACGACATTGTCAGGTGTCATGAGCTATTTTGTCGGCGACACTTTTTTCCCTTCGATGATAGAGCCCGGCAAACTCAAGGAAATCCCTGAAACAGCTGGACTGCAGCCTTATTTCACCATTGAGATACCGCCGTTGATGGATGTGATGACCGCTTTGGCGGCGGCTTTTATGACAGGTATATGCCTCGCTGTGGTGAAAGGGGAGGTGCTTCGCAAAGGGTTCGGAGAATTTCTGGAGGTGATCAACATGACTATCCGGTTTGTTATCATTCCCCTTCTTCCCCTTTATATCTTCGGAATATTCCTTAATATGACTGTAAGCGGTCAGGTGGCTACGGTTGTGGGGGCGTTTGTCAAGATAATAGCCGTGATTTTCACAATGCATATATTGTTGCTCGTAGGGCAATATTGTATCGCTGCGCTTTTTGTTCACAAGAATCCGTTCAAACTGCTCCTTACCATGCTTCCGGCGTATTTTACCGCACTCGGCACCCAGTCTTCAGCTGCCACCATACCTGTAACGCTGCGTCAGACTGAGAAAATGGGGGTGAGCGAGGAGATAGCAGGTTTTGTGATCCCGCTGTGTGCCACTATCCACATGTCGGGAAGCTCGATGAAGATTGTGGCATGCGCGGTGGCGCTTATGCTTATGCAGGGGATTCCGTACAACACTCCGGAGATGATAGGGTTCTGCTGCATGATCGGAATTTCGATAGTGGCGGCGCCGGGAGTGCCGGGCGGCGCGATAATGGCTTCTCTCGGTATATTGTCGTCAATGCTCGGATTCGGGGAGGCTGACCTTGCCCTTATGATAGCATTGTATATAGCCATGGACAGCTTCGGAACAGCTTGCAATGTGACAGGCGACGGCTTCATAGCATTGATAATCGACAAATATTTCCGCCCGAAGCGTTCGACAGAACCAATCCCTGTGACCGATGAACTTGCCGGGTGACTTTAGCGCTAAGGTAGGGTAGTGCCCTATAAGGTATGAAAAATCCCTCCCCTGCATGTCGGCTGCTGTGCCATGCTGGGGAGGGATTTCTATGTGGATTATTCAAAGGTCAGGGTTCCCCCCTTTGTGATGTCGAAATGAGAAAGACGGGATCCGTCAATCTCCTTGCCGTTGAGAAAAACTTTCTTGAAATCAGATTTCCCTTCGGATGCACCGGGGGCGGAAATTACAAATTCATTACCGTCTTCCGGAGTCACGGTTATTTTGTCAAACAAGGGTGAGCCGAGGTAATACCATTCCGTGGCAGGGCAGACAGGATAGAAGCCCATGGCAGAGAATACGAACCATGCCGACATCTGTCCTGCGTCATCGTTGCCTGACAACCCTCCGGGTTCGTTTAGATACTCGGTGTCAAGAATATGTCTTACCCGTTTCGCGGTAAGGTCGCGCCGCCCTGCCATGTCAAACATGTAAGCCACCTGATGACACGGCTCGTTGCCATGCCAGTATCTCCCGTGGGTAAACATGGAATCGAGTTTTGCTACAAACTTTTCCTCTCCTCCAAGACAGTTGATGAGCCCTTGCGGGTCATGAGGCACATACCAGGTGTAATGGCACGGTGCCCCTTCCGTTATGGAGCGGTTGAAAGTGAACGGATCGGTGTCTTTTTCAAACTTTCCGTCTTTGTGTCTTCCGTTGGCATATCCGAGGACTGGGTCGATTACGTTTCTCCAGTTTTGCGAACGTTGTCTCAGGATTGTGGCATCTTGTTCTTCTCCAATTATTTCCGCTATCTTCGACAAGGCAAAGTCATCGAAGGCATATTCAAGGGTACGTGAAGTCTGTTCCTGCTTGTGGAAAGCCTCTTCCACCATATCTTCAAGGGGAATATAGCCATATTCGAGATAAGATTTCAGGGCGCGTCTGCCCATGCCGTCTTTATACTCTTCAAACGACCCGGGAGTCTCAAATGCGTTGCGGCGCAGATACCGGTAGGCTTCCTTAAGGTCGAAATTGTCGATACCTTTCACTGCGGCGTCAGCGATTGCGGCGGCGCAATGGTCGCCTATCATGGCTGCTGTATAGCTGTTCCAGCAAGGGAATATCGGCATCCATCCCCCTTCTCGCGCTTTGTTGACAAGCGATTGCATCATCTCGCCGCTTTGGGTGGGGGTAAGAAGTGTCAGAAGAGGGTGAAGCGCGCGATATGTGTCCCACATGCTGAAATCGTCGTATTGCACACATCCGGATTCCGTTTTAAGGATTTTGAGTCCGGATGCAAATTGGGGATATGATCCGTCGGCATCGCTTATGGTTCTCGGAAGTAGGGAGCAACGGTAAAGAGAGCCGTAGAACTTGGCGATATCGTCCGGTTTCCCCCCTTCCGCTTTCACCATTCCGAGACGGTGTTGCCAGGCATCCGCCGAGAGATGACGGACTTTGTCGAAATCTGCAACGGGTAGCTCGGCTTCAAGATTTTCCACCGCCCCTTGTGCCGATGTGAATGAAGAGGCTGCGGTAAGCAGTATTTCCTGTCCTTCACTTGTGTCGAAGCTAATATAGACCCCGATGCCCGGTTTCCCTGCTATCTTTTTTTCAAGGGGGTGGATGGTGTCGCCGGTAAATGTGCCGTAATCGGTTATTTTAATGTTTTCCGGTAGCCTGACCACAAACCACCCTGAGAATCCGGCAGGCTCCCCCCATCCCTGATAGATGCGGTGAACTGGGTTATAACCTCTTATTTCGTGTTTTTGAGGGTCGTATTCAATGGCACCTTCCCCTTCGTCGGAATTGGGGTTGACCACGATATGTCCTGTGCCGGCATTGTCGTAGGTGAATCGGAATATAGCCGCCCTCGACAGTCCTGACATCTCTGCGCGTATCCCTTCGGAGGGCAAAGCCACACAGTAATAATCGGGACGGGCTGTTTCGGAATTGTGATCCATCAGTGTCGCGCGCGAGCGGGGAGAAGTGCGCAGTCTGCCGGACATGGCATGCAACGTCATGCTGCCATAATCCTGTGTGCATCCGCCGTTGATCCAATGACTGTTGCGGAATCCCTGCAGCAAGGAATCGGTGAAGTAATATGGCGCGATACACTTTTGTTCGGTGTCGCGGGTCTGCGGGGTCCAGAGGTTCATGCCGTGAGGGATGCACGTGGCAGGTATTGTCTGACCGTGTTCTTCCGATCCTTTCCCGAACAATCCGGCGGTTTTTGTTGTCGCTGACGCAGAGCCGACGCGGGTGTCTACAGTTTCCAATGGATATTTTGCTGCCGCAGGTATGGCTACGGCAAAGAGCAGGTATAGCAGTTTTCTCATTAATTTATGCAGGGTTGGTTCAACCACAAAATTACGAAATTAATCTGAAATATCGGGTCTTGGAGAGGTTGGAAAACAATGTAAGGCATGTCGCAATTATGCGGCATGCCTTACTGCATATATAATAATTGGAACTGAGATCAGAACATATTGTCCCATGCGGGAAGCAATATCGGCTTCTGTCCGAGAAGCTTCATGATGTCGGCGGGAACGAATTTCTTGTTTACCACAAGACGGTAGAGGTATTCGTTAACCCAGTCGTCGGTCATGATTACGTGTCCTTCGTTTGACCCGGGACCCCAGCTGTTTTCCACCATCCATTTCACAGGCTTGCCGTCAGTGTCGAGATCAACTGCCACGAGAGTCATGGCATGAGTGGAGCCGCTGTCTTTTGTGCGGATACGGTCAGCCTTGTCCATTCCGAATGTCATTCCGAAAAGGGAGTCATAGTCGTAATTGTTGAGGTCGGCGGTGCCGGCTGCACGGTCAAGGAATTTGCCTGAATCCCAAGAAGAATACATCATCTGGTTGTTTTTAAGGCTTTCGATAGCCATTTTCTTGATGTCGTCTATAGGGAGGTTCACGTAAGTCCAGTTCTTGCCGTCGTAAGCGTGGCGGTCGAGATCGATCTCGTATACCTTGTAATATTCACGTGTGGGGTCGTTCATGAACATCACGTAATCGTTCTTTAGATCGTTGCCTGCAAATTCCTTATAGAACTCCTGAGGTGTATAAGTCTTTTTGCTGACGATATTCCCTTTGCTGTCTTTTCTTGTCCAGGTGAATTCTGTGGGGGGCACTCCGAGAGTCAGCGCAAGCATGCGGTATACATCCTGAAGCATCTTCTCTTTCTCATCCTGAAGGGCTTTCCCTTTTGTACCCTTGGCAGCCATACGGCGCAGTTTGAGACCGTCTTCGCGGAGACGGCGGGAGAGCATTTTGCGGAGTTTGGCAGTGTTTGAACTTGAATAAGTCTCTACCATTACACTCTTCGGGACAATGCCGTATTTCATAAGGTTGTCGGCGATACCGGTATACTGTCCGCCGTCCTGTATGGGATGTGCGAAGAGCCAGTCTACGGTCTGGTCGTCCTCAGGTTTGTCGGCAGTGTCGATCATTGCCTGCAGGAAGAGGTTTGCTTTCTCAAGCTGGTCGAAGAAGAAATTATAGTTCTGAGAAAATTCGATCATCGGCATGTCGTTGTCAGCCATGATCTGGGAGCGGAGCATGTTGAGTCCGGTAAAGAGCCAGCAGCGTCCTGATGATTTCTGGTTAGTGATCCCCTTGCTTTTCACTCTATAAGTGAAATTGTCGTCAAGGTTGTTTTTTGTGTCTCCATTAGTTGCCAGAGCATCGATATCGTTACCTCTCAAGGCATTTGAGATAGCCTTGTCTGTGGCGTCGTTTTTGTAAGACTGGCGCAGACGTGACATCATTGCCTCATCGATACCGGTGTTGGGAGGTGCGCAGAATCCGGTGATAGCTGCGGTACAGAAAAGTGTAGAAATTATCAGTTTCTTCATAAGATAAAAGGTTAGCTTTGCGAAGTTAACACTTTTTTATAAATTGACCAAATTTCCGTACAGTTTTAGCCGTCTGTAGAGTCAAGTGGCAAGTGCAGCCTACTCTCAACTGACAACTGAAAATAGACATTAGTGGATTAGTCATTAGTCGATAGTTTTTAATCAGCGGTTCTGACAACTAACCACGCCCAACTGAAAACGTCCAACGGACAACGCGCCCAACGCGCAAAAATCACCTGTTCTTGTACATGTCGTCGTAGTAACGCTCGTAGTCGCCCGAGGTGATGTTGTCCATCCATTCCTGGTTGTCGAGATACCAGCGGACGGTCTTCTCTATCCCCTCCTCGAACTGGAGGCTCGGCTCCCAGCCAAGCTCCCTCTGAAGCTTGCGGCTGTCGATGGCGTAGCGCATGTCGTGTCCCGGACGGTCGGTGACGTAGGTGATCAGAGAGTCGCTGTAACCCTCGGGATTGCCTAAAAGACG
>JAIDJJ010000262.1 GCA_029052265.1 Muribaculaceae bacterium | reverse complement strand
TATCAGATGTTTATGTCGATTGCAGACCCGGCTTTTGAACCGTTCACCATCAACACCAGTGAATATTGGGCGGCAACATTTGCCATGCAAAGCGAGGGCTCATTCCTTGAGACTGTCAAAGTCAATCTTTGGGAAGGTCAGCTTGCGTCTCTTGCCTGGGCGTGGGATCACGGCAGAATTTTCCAGACAGCCGCCCTGTTCATGTTCGGTATGTTGATAGGCAGGGAAGGATGGTTCCTTCGCAAGAATCTGCATAAATGGGGTATTGTCCTTGCAATAGCTATCGCTGCATTCTTTCCGCTGTATGGCTTGAACAATATGGTAGGAAACTATATAGAAGACGCAAGGATACTGGTTCAGTTGAAACTTGTGTTGTCTTCCCTGGCAAATATAGCGTTTATGCTGATATTGGTATGCGGGATACTGTTCGGTTATTATTGCACAGTGAAGGTCAGCAATATTCTTTCATTGTTGATACCGTATGGGCGTATGAGCATGACGAACTATGTCACACAGGGGATAATCGGATCAGCTCTTTTTTATCATTGGGGACTTTATCTCCGGCTTGGCATAACAGCCAGTGAACTTGTAGGAATAGGGATATTTTTGGTTCAGTATTGTTTCTGTAGGTATTGGGCGAATCATCATAGCCATGGACCGCTTGAATATTTATGGAAGAAAGCCACTTGGATTGAATTTCCCTGGAGAAAATCAAGTCAGGCTAAATAAGGTAGGCAATATTGCTTGATTAAGCGGAAATATTGTTAAATTTGCATTTGGGAATCTCGGAAATAATCTGATGTAATCCTAAACAAAATTCTTAAATTTAAAGACATGAAAAAAGAGATTAATTCACCAAAAGCTCCCGGGGCGATCGGTCCCTACAGCCAGGCAGTCATGGCAGGTAACCTAATATTTGTATCAGGTCAGCTTCCCATAAATGCATCCACGGGAGAGATGCCTTCCGATATCAAGGCTCAGACAGCACAGAGCATAGAGAATATACAGGCGATTCTCGCGGAAGCCGGCGCCACTCTCGACAATGTGCTCAAGACAACTGTTTACCTTGCCGACATGAGCCTTTTCGGAGCCATGAACGAGGTTTACGCCGAATATTTCAAGGCTGTCTATCCTGCCCGCGCCGCTTTTGCCGTGAAAGAGCTTCCCAAGCAA
>JAIDJJ010000261.1 GCA_029052265.1 Muribaculaceae bacterium | reverse complement strand
CTTTACATATTTTTGCGGAGCGTAAACCGGTTTTGCCGGCACACAGAATGCAATAAGGACTCCGGCTATGGTAGGGTGAATCCCGGCATTTAAAAACAGAAACCATATGAATGCGCCTATTCCGAGATAAAACACTTTGCTCTGAATTGAGAGACGTCCCCCCAATGCGAGAATTGCAAGAAGCACACCCGCCACACCCAACATCACGAAATTTATTTCCGTACTGTAAAAAATAGCGATCACCAATATGCCCCCTATATCGTCAACCACAGCAAGAGTGGTGAGGAATATCTTCAGACTTATCGGAACGCGGTTTCCAAGCATCGCGAGCACTCCTAATGAAAAGGCAATATCCGTCGCCATAGGAATAGCAGCTCCTCCAATATAATCCGAATCATGACCAAGCAGAAAAAATATCAGGACAGGTATCCCCATCCCGCCTATGGCAGCCACAATCGGCAGAAGAGCCTGCCGGAATGAAGAAAGCTCCCCAACCAGAATCTCCCTTTTTATCTCAAGCCCCACTGAAAAGAAAAACACAGCCATCAAGGCATCGTTGATAAACGCCATCACACTCATCGGATGCCCATGATGACTGAAAAGATTGAACCCACCTATTTGCAACGCCATTTCATTAGTCCACAACGAATTGTAGAAATCATGCAAAAAAGGGAGATTCACCACCAACAGGGCAAGTGCAGTGGCAACAAGAAGCACATTCCCTCCATTAGTAAGATTTTTTATGGTTTTCTTGGCGGTATAAAATGTATTGTCCATAGTATAATCAAGAGTAAATGGCTACTTATCCTTCCTCACAAGAGGATGTGCAGCTATTAAGAAACTTCACTCAACATCCCCTTGCGGATAAGGCATTTTTTAATTTTTCTTCGCTAAGTATCTGCCAAGACTTTTCAAGGTGCCGGATTTATCGCCCCCCTTCCGTCAAGAAGTTTGAATAGCTGTTCGGCAGCAAGTTTTGTGTTTACTTTGTTCACAACATCAGTAACCGTTCCATCATGATCGCAGACAAAAGTGGTCCTGACGATCCCCATATATTCTCTTCCAGCCATTTTCTTAAGCTGCCATACTCCCGCCTTCTGACAAAGAGAAGTGTCAACATCAGACACAAGTGGAAACGGGAGGCAATTCTTGTCGATAAATTTCCTGTGGCTCTGCTCGGAATCTTTGCTGACACCAATTACCTGATACCCCATTTTTAGAAATGTGTCATAGTTCTGACGGAAACTGATTGCCTCTGCCGTACAACCCGGTGTACTGTCTTTTGGATAAAAATAAATAATAAATTTCATTGATTCCGGAAACGACGACAACCTGATTTCATTTCCATTAGCATCTTTCCCGAGAATATCGGGCATCTTGTCACCTATGTTCATAATTTTATAA
>JAIDJJ010000260.1 GCA_029052265.1 Muribaculaceae bacterium | reverse complement strand
TTTTCTCTTGATATGTGCCGATTGAATCGATTAAATTTAAGCCTATACCTCAGGAAGGGACTTTTTCAGTGCCCTCCATAAGTTATACCTCCGTTTTAAAATAGTTTTTTCCTTACCTGTTATGATGAGAGTAGGGTCCGTCCTTTTTCAATAGCTTGCCGGTTGACAGGAATAAGGGCATGGTGACGTTCCGGGAGAGATTTCATCAACCCTTTCACTACATTTTCCATCGGCAGTTTGTATGGCATTGCTTCAAGCAAGGCGCCCATCACAACCATGTTGTAAGCCTTGGGATGACCTATCTCCAAGGTAGCTTCCATTGCGTTTATCGGAAATATCTTTATGTCGTCGCGTTGTGGAAGCTTGTGGATTCCGCTTGTATCATATATCAGGATTCCTCCCTTTTTCACTCGCGGAGAAAATTTATCGAGGCTCTGTTGGTTTAGTGCCACAACAATGTCGTATGAATCGAGCACCGGAGAGGAGATACGTTCATCCGAAAGGATCACTGTCACATTTGCAGTACCCCCTCTCTGTTCTGGACCATAAGATGGCATCCAGGTCACTTCCTTATTGTCCATGAGCCCGGAATAAGCAAGGATCTTACCCATTGAAAGGACTCCCTGTCCGCCAAATCCGGCAATGATAATCTCTTCTTTCATTTCAAATAAATTTAGGGTACGCCTTATAAATTTTTAAGATCTCCGAGAGGATATTTCTCAAACATATGTTCCTCCATCCATTTGTTGGCATCCACAGGGCTCATCTTCCATCCGGAGTTGCATGTCGATATAATTTCTACAACCGATGTGCCTTTTTTTGCGAGAGCGTTTTCAAATGCCTTTTTGATACATGCCTTGGTCTTGCGGACTGCCCCCGGAGTGTGCACTGACTGTCTTGTGACATAGCAAGTGCCGTCGAGCTGTGCCATTATATCGGTTATTTCGAGAGGATGTCCGTTAAGATCAATTCTTCTTCCATAAGGGGTGGTGGCTGTTTTCTGACCTATGAGGGTGGTTGGAGCCATCTGTCCGCCGGTCATTCCATATATTGCGTTGTTGACGAATATCATCACAATATTTTCTCCTCGGTTGGCGGCGTGTATTGATTCGGCAGTCCCGATTGCTGCCATGTCGCCGTCTCCCTGATATGTGAAAGCCACGTTATCAGTCCAAAGTCTGCTTATTGCAGTAGCTACAGCCGGAGCCCGTCCGTGTGCCGCTTCTACCCAGTCCACATCCACATAATTATAGGCGAATACGGCACATCCCACAGGAGAGACCCCCACAGCACGTTCGGTAAGACCCATTTCCGCGATCACCTCCGCAAGAAGTTTATGAATGACACCATGGCTACAGCCGGGGCAATAATGCATGTGAACGTCATCAAGAAGCTCCGGTTTGCAATAAACCTTGTTCTCTTCTTTTATTATATCCTGGATTTCCATTGTTCAGTGATTAATTAGGAGATGGTCTTGATTAATTTTTCTTCGAGAGCGTCTACTATTTCCTGAGGGCTCGGAATGATTCCCCCGAGTCGTCCGTAATGTTCCACCGGAAGGTTGTCGTGTACAGCAAGGCGCACGTCCTCGATCATTTGTCCGGCGTTAAGTTCCACACACAATATCCCTTTTTTCCCTTGAGCGGCTTTCTCGACAGCCTCTTTAGGGAAAGGCCACAGTGTGATAGGACGGATTATTCCGGCTTTGATCCCTTTTTCCTTGGCAATCTCCATGGCCTTGGCGCAAATTCTTGCGATAGATCCGAAAGCTACAATAAGATAGTCGGCATCCTCGACGTCGATTTCTTCCCAACGGGTCTCATTGCGTTCAATCTCTTTGTATCGTGCCTGCAGACGCTGATTTATGATCTCCATACGGGCGGGTTCAAGCTCAAGGGAAGTGATCACGTTCCTTTTCCTGCCGTCTTTTCGTCCTGTGGTTGCCCATGGGCACTGTTGTTGTATCTCCGTTTCCGAGCGTCGCGGGCGTTGAGGAGGGAGCACCACCTTTTCCATCATCTGCCCTACGATACCGTCGGCAAGAATCATAGCCGGTGTGCGATATTTGAAAGAGAGGTCAAACCCGAGTCCTACGAAATCCACCATTTCCTGCACAGAAGAAGGAGAAAGCACGATCAGGTGATAGTCGCCGTGTCCGCCCCCCTTTGTGGCCTGAAAATAATCAGCCTGCGACGGCTGTATTGTTCCGAGTCCGGGTCCACCACGCATCACATTCAGAATAAGTGCGGGGAGTTCGGATCCTGCAATATAAGATATACCTTCCTGTTTGAGACTTATCCCGGGAGACGACGAAGATGTCATGACGGCTTTACCGGAAGCCGCCCCGCCATACACCATGTTTATGGCAGCCACTTCCGACTCCGCCTGCATCACCACCATGCCGGTGGTTTCCCAGGGCATAAGAGCCTCCAAGGTCTCGAGCACCTCAGACTGAGGAGTGATGGGATAACCGAAATAGCCGTCGCAGCCGTAAAGGATTGCGGCATGAGCAACGGCTTCGTTGCCCTTCATTAGTCTTACCTCTTCTTTCATTATATCGATAAATAAATATTCTTAATAATCAGGTGTCAGGAGCGGTGCGCCTCACACTTTCACTCTGTATACTTCTATGCATGCGTCGGGACATACCCACGCGCAAGAACAGCATCCGGTGCAGTTGTCCGGTGCCGACATAAAAGCATAATGATAACCACGGTCGTTTACTTCATTAGGCTGTAAAGATAGGGTGTCGGTGGGACATGCCGTCACACACAGGTTGCAACCTTTGCAGCGTTCGACGTTGACTGTGATTGCGCCTTTGACTTTTGCCATATCTGTTAGTTTTTTTAATTATATGAAAAAAGTTGCTGTCTGGCTTCTTTTTCCGGTGTTAGATTCACAAAAGTAGTAAAAAACTTTTGTAAAAGCAGTCACTTTTATATGTTGGACAACATAAAATATGTTATACAGCATATAAAAGATGTAAAAGTGAGGAAATTTTTATTTTAGTTTGTCTTGAGATAGTATTTTTACTAATTGCTTCATTCCTTCAGTAGCTGTCGCCTTTATGACGGTCACTCCTGGCATTCCCATGGCTGAGGGTGCGGGATTGGGGTCAATGTAGTAGACTGGGGTGCCGGGACGGACGCATTGTATTAGCCCTGCTGCGGGATATACAGCGAGTGAAGTGCCGATCACAACGAAGACATCTGCATCGTAGACCCACTCCTGTGCCAGTTCTATATTAGGTACAGGTTCTTGGAAAAACACGATGTGAGGACGCATGAGGTCCCCTCTTTTTCCACGTGTTGAGGGGGTGGTTTCAAGGTGCTGCATATCGAGCGGTTCCACATAGTCAGGATCGCTTACAGAGCGTATCTTCATAAGCTCGCCGTGGAGGTGAAGCACTTTTGAACTGCCTGCCCTTTCGTGCAGGTCGTCCACATTCTGGGTTATCACGTATACATCGAAATCATGTTCAAGATCAACAAGCGCCTTATGGGCGGCGTTGGGTAATTTTGAGACAAGGTCTTTGCGGCGGGCGTTGTAGAAACGGTGCACTAATTCGGGATTACGTCGGAAACCGTCGGCTGAAGCCACATCCATCACCGGATAGTTTTCCCAAAGACCTCCTGCATCCCTGAATGTGGAGATACCGCTTTCAGCGCTTATACCGGCGCCTGACGATATTACAAGTTTAGGTTTTGCCATATATGAAAATTTTTTATATAACACTCCGATCTCTGATTTTGATTAATCAGTAAAGCGCCGGTAATGGTATAGACATCTTGAAGTTGTGCATACGCACGGCTCCATTCCCAATATTGGGGATGCGCGAAATTACTTTAATTAATTTAGATAACAGCAATAATTGCACTTAAACAAGTCATTTTGTGCAAAATTACTCACAACCTTATTTTGTGTGCATTTTCTGTAAGGAGGTGTTAGGTTAAAAATCGTATTCATTAGTCGTTTTTTCTTTTTGTTGAGGTGGAGGATAAACCTTGAAGATAAATTTTGTCTTATTGATAAAGATTAAGCCGTAGCGGATCATATAGTATTGACGGTGTTTATACATAGTGGAAATTTAAAATATTTTTACTGATGGCAATAATGACAGTTTAATATTGATGTGATCAACTAATAGGCTACATATCAGGTTATACAAACAAAGAGCTTGTTTTATATTTTATTTTTTAGAGTCGATGAAGCGTCTTTATAAAGTATCATTATAGGACAGTCTCAATAAAAATTTGAATGCTATGAAAAGAATAATTACATGTATGCTGCTGTCTCTCTTCCTGACAGCCGGAACAGGCGGCGTCATGGCTTCAACCGGAAAATCTCCCGACAAAAAAGAACAGAGAGATAAACGAAGTGATGGCAGGAAACATAATAATAAGAATGACCGGGATAAAGGTAAGAGAAGAGGGAAAGGAAAAGATTACCGTCCGGGTAAAGGTCATTCACTTCCCGCTCCGGGACACAATGCGTCGCGTCCTGTTCGGGCTCCGGGATACCATCACGTAGGAGGAAGTCATCACACCCCACCCCCACCGCCTCCATGCAGACACCATCATATGGCTCTTATACACCTCAGCCAGCCCACGCGACCGTAATATATGTCGTATGC
>JAIDJJ010000026.1 GCA_029052265.1 Muribaculaceae bacterium | reverse complement strand
CCCTGCGCCCGCCGCCGCACCGAGTGCAGCAGTGGCAAGAATCGAGCCGCAGTAGCTTTCATAAAGGTCAGCTCCCATGCCCGCTACGTCACCTACATTGTCGCCTACATTATCAGCGATTGTCGCCGGATTGCGAGGATCGTCCTCCGGGATTCCCGCCTCGACCTTTCCTACGAGGTCGGCTCCGACATCGGCAGCTTTTGTATATATACCTCCACCCACGCGGGCGAAAAGTGCCTGAGTGGATGCACCCATGCCGAATGTCAGCATGGTTGTGGTGATCATGGTGAGCTTGTGAGTGCCGTCGGCTGGTTCTATCCAGTTGAGAAGGATATACCAGAAAGAAATGTCAAGTAGCCCGAGCCCGACCACCACCAGACCCATTACTGCTCCGCTCCTGAAAGCCACACGGAGACCGGCATTAAGACTTTTGCTTGCCGCGTTGGCTGTGCGTGCCGAGGCATATGTAGCGGTCTTCATTCCGAGATAACCCGCGAGACCGCTGAAGAAACCTCCTGTCAGAAATGCCACAGGCACCCAGGGATTCTGTAGCCCGAATCCGTATGCCATGATAGAGAATAAAATTACGAGTCCGAGAAACACGAGCCCGACGATTTTGTATTGCTGGCGCAGATAAGACATTGCACCTTGTCGCACATATGATGCGATTTTGCGCATCGTGTCGGTGCCTTCACTTTCTCCCATCATACCTTTGTAGAAATACCACGCCATTACCAGTGCTATTATAGAAGCCACCGGTACGATCCAGAATAAAATGCTGTCCATCGTTAAATCATGATTTGAATTTAGGGTTAATAATTACATTGAGTGAAGGGTATTAAACTTTTTGTTTTGATGTCTCAGTATTGGGTCGGTTATATAAGTTGTTTCGACTTTTTTTCTTTTTAATATAAAAAGCCATAAGAAAATCAATCTCCGTAAAAAAGAGGAAACAACTTCATAGTGAAGTAAGGGATTTGGGACTTCTAAGATCAAAAAAACGTAAAAAGATTAAATTACTTCATTGGTTATAAGGCGGGATAGTGACGGATAAGGAAACTTCCCTACATTATATCACAAAATTAATGGTAATCTGTATCTTTACAAAAAAATGAATACATGTTTTAAAACATGTATTCATTTTTTTGGGTTGATATGTCTTGAAGTGTGAGGGTCTAAGAG
>JAIDJJ010000259.1 GCA_029052265.1 Muribaculaceae bacterium | reverse complement strand
AATCATTACTGCACCTTCCGGACTTTTTGACCGTTGATTAAAAAGTGCCGGATCTCATAAACTCGGGGGACAACGGAAAGTGCCGAGATTGAGTAACGGCAGGGATATGATGGAGCAGCTGATAAGAATGATGAGGCATTGACCTTACAGTCTCGAGCGCATGATACGCCATTATGGTGCTTGTCATAAAAATATTCGTGTAACGCTCTAAACTGATTTCCCGACAAATGCACAGACAATATGGTGTCAGAGCGGGTCGTACGTTTATACGCCCCGCTCTTAATTCTTCTAAATGATAGAAAATTTGAAAAAATATGACATATTAATAATTATTAACATATCGGATTGCTGTAAATATTTACTTCTGTTGTAATTTTGGACTTCACTTGCAAAGCTTTGATTTTTAATCGCTGTGAAATTTCGCCATACCTGGCATGCGTGTCATGACAAAGTTCAGGCGCAAATATAAAGCTGTATTTTTTACACTAAATACTTGTTAAATCATAATAAAACCAACAGACATGAAAAAGATTTTAAGTGTGCTCATGATGGTCATGATGCTTTTGCCTGCCGCATATGCAGACAACGTGCAGAAATCTATTGACAAAGCTCTTGAAAAGGCTCAGAAGAAAGAGATGAAGCAAAAGATGAAAGACTACAAGAAGGCGGGTTATGAAGTTATGGGTAGCCGTACCATGGAAGTAGCTCTTCTCAAGCACTATAGCAAACTGAATGAACTTGGAGACGATGGCGCGGTATTCGAAGGGTACGCCTCCAATACAAAATCGAAAAATACTGCCGAGCAGATGGCAATCAATAATGCCACCATCAAATATGCCCAGAAAGCGGGAAGCTCTGTCAAAGGACGTGTAATCTCCGATATCTTTGCCGACGGTACAGGTGATGATTCCGAGTTTGAGAAATTTTATGCCGCATATGAACGACTGGTAGAGCAGAAGGTCAAAAACGTTCTGATCCCGAGTTATTCAGTGATTAAAAAGAATGCTGACGGCACATATGAAATCCAGGCATTTTTTATAGTTGATGAGAACAAAGCGCGTGTTGCCCGCAAGGCAGCCCTTGAAAACGCCCTTACAGAGAGTGAACTCGCTCAAAAATACGCAGATTCTGTGCGGGATTTTGTGAACGACCGGGTAGAGGAATAATGTATGGTCTTTGCCGGATAGTATAAATCTGTCCGGATAATCATTTACTTATAAAAAAAGATGCTTTAGAGATGAAAATAAAGACTATTGCAACCTCTTTTTTCTTCCTGTCTGCGCTTGCCGCCGCACCATACTGTTTTTCCCAGGACGCTTCCGCACCAAATGTTAAAGTGGATTATGTCTTCAAAATGAGGTACACCCCAGTGCAGCTTTCCCCTTATAATACCATTGTCTATGCACGTTCTCCGCATGAGGTCCTCACAATGCGAGGAGATCAGCTGTATGTCACTAAGAAAGATATTCTCACATTCAATGTCAATCCATCCGGAGTGAGCTTCGGCATTGTGGAGCAGGATAAAAAGGGTAAAAAAGAAGCCGCTTTCTATTCGACAGCTTCAGAAGACAGCAAGATAGGGACATTTGATTCAAAAAAATATGGACAGCCCTCGGCGATTGTATATACGCCGGATGCACGAAAAGTGATGGTGGCTACTGACAGGGGACTCTTTATATTTGAACCTCGTAAGATGGTACTGGTTGACAAGATGGAACTCCCATTCGTCCCGACATCGATGGCAATAAGCGACAATGCTTATTACCTCACAATCTCGGAAGGGGACAGGGTGGCGGTATACAATCTTGAACAGAAGACTATCAGGCGAGACTGGACCTATGGCGTTAAGGTGACGGATATGACATTCTCCAGAGGGAGCGGAGAGTTCGCGGTCCTTACAGAAGACGGTATTCTCAGTGTCTACGACACGCGTACGTTCAATATAAAGAATACGATAGATGACCTCGGGAGCGGGATTGCGTGTGCGTTTAACAACGACGGAAAATATATCGTGGTTGCGACTTCTCCCGATTCTCTTGAAATAATCAATCTCGTGCGTCCTTCCGACCGCAATACACTTCCGGTGGAGAACGGTGGTGTCAGTGATATAGAGTTCATAAAAGACACGGAAGGAAATTCCATTCTTACCTATACCGGCAATATGGCGCTTCATGCAAGAAGAATGCAGGATCTTGAGCCCCACTTCGCCAAACTTATATCTGATGAGGTCGACCAGATGATGGCAGACTGGGAGAAGATGATGCCGGGTGAAAGTATGGACGACTACCGTCTCCGTGTAAACGAGGAGACCCGGGCACGCCAGCGCCGTCTGTTTGAAGATGAGATATCCACGCAGCTTGCGGGAGACCTGCTTGCCGGCGCAACTATGAGCCTGGGTAATTACGACCGTACAAACCAGGTGCTGGCAATAGATTTCTCCACAATGCCTACGATTTATCTGCCGGTGCCGGAGTCGGATGTGACATCTTTCCATGATGCGGACGACTTGATTCTTTCGGAGGTGCAGTATGGTGTACTCCCGGACGATACCTTTGAGATCGTATATGCCAAGGTGTTTAACAAGAACGATGGCAAGACTTATGAATACAACAACCATGACCGTGTGGCGATGGATTTCATGGGTGGTGATTCAAATGTCGTTTCGCTTGAAATACTTCAGCAGCAACAGATGGAGGAACTCAAATTGCAGGAACTGCGCGAAAAAGTAGTGGAGGAAGCGCGCAACACAAGTGTTATCTCCAACCACACGAATATCGCCGTAGACTCGAAGGTGGTGCCAGACTATGACGCCAACGGAGAGAAGATCCTGAATTATGAAGTGAATTTCACATATCAGGTAGATCCGGAATTCTCTGCTGCAGAAGATTTCCCTCCAGGAAAATATCTTGTAGATGAATCAGGTGCGGCAAGCTCTATGCTTAAGATAGTGAAAGAGGCATTTGAGGGGGATTTTGCCCAATATATCAAGAATGGGAAGAAGTTGAGAGTCACTATTTCGGGCACAGCCGACGCAACCCCGATCATACGCACAATCGCGTACGACGGTTCCTATGGTGATTTCGAAGACGAACCTATCTATGAAAACGGATCTTTGACAGCCATCTCCGTCACCAAGGCAGGGGGTGTGAAGGAAAACCGTCAGCTTGCGTTCCTTAGGGCGCAGGGTGTGAAGAATTTCCTTCAGAACAATGTCAATAACCTTGACAAGATGGATGCTGACTATGTGTTTAAGGTGGATGTGTCGGAAGGGAAGGGAAGTGAATTCCGCCGGATCACAGCCAACTTCACTTTTATAGATGTTTTCTGACAGGTTTCAGATTCAGTGAGGATTCATTTTCCTGTAAGCCGGAAAAATGAATGTCATGATACTCCCCCGCTTTGACGGGGGAGTTTTTAACCATAATTTTTTATGACCAACAATAAATATCTTAATAAATTATTTTGTGTGAGGATTTCACGCTTCGCCTATCCCGCACTTGCATTTTCTATTCTGATAGGGGGAGGCTCGTCTGCCGCTTTTTCAGTAGAGCCGGACGAACCGGAAGAGATGGTTCAGCCATCGTGCCCTACTGTAGAAAGCGCGGCTGAACTCTACCGTAAAGTCAAGGATCTGCAGTTTGAGGGTGCGGACGACGCCACTTTCTATCCGGCTGTCCTGGCTGCCTGCAACGAAGCTTTTTCCGTGATAAACACCGAAGGTCTGGAAGATGCCGGTATGGATCAGTGTAAGGGTATTTTGCTTGATCTCAACAATACTCTTGCCCGTGGTGCCGTATATTATTCAGTCAACAGCAATTCTTCGGAGATGACCAAGTTTGCCAGGGCGTATGTCGACACACAGCTGCTCCCTCAGATGGCTGGGGTGGAGTTCCGGAGAGACGCGGAACTGTATCCTGCAATGGTCTATTGTGCCGCGTCGGGAAGTTACAATGCCGGAGATATAGACAGTGCGATAAAATATTTTGAAGAGTATCTTGCCACAGGAGAGACAAAACAGCGTGAGCAGGTAAGCCTTTTCTATGGTCAGGCACTTCTTAACAAGAAGCTTTATAACAAAGGGGTTGATGCCATTGTAAAGGCGTCGAACGAATATCCGTCTAATTTCAAACTTCTCACTATCGCCATGCAGCTGTGTATTGACGGCAACAGACGCGATATCCTTGCGCCGCTTGTGGAGAGGGGGCTTGAGGTGAAACCGGATGACGAACGTCTTCTGAATCTACAGGCATCTGTATATGAAGACCAACGTAACTATCGCGGTGCGCTCGACATTTATATGAAGCTTGAAGAGCTTCATCCCAATAGTCTCAGTGTGAATGAATGTGTGGCTCGCTGTTATTACAATCTTGGCACGGGTTATTACAACCAATCGATTTCTGAACTGGATGAGAAAGCGGTAGCCAAGCAGCGCCGTCAGAGCAACGCATATTTTTCGAGTGCGGCGGAGAAATATGAAGAGCTGTCAGCCAACGATCCAAATAATATAAAGTATCTCAAAGCGATGGCTACTTCGTATGCCTGTCTTGGCAACAAGTCGAAGGTGGAGAGTATAAATGTACGTCTTTCCGCACTCGGACAGCCTACGATGGCAATGAACACGATGCCTGTCATAATGGGCAACGGGACGAATTCGGCACAGGGGGCGACTCCAAGAAATATACCGTCTTATCAGGAGTATGCCATGGCATATGTGAGAGACCAGCTGAAAGATTGGATGAAGCGCGGAGAGTTTGAAAAGACGGAAGACTATGAGAAAAGGGTTTCCAAAGAGAATGTGCGCAGGGAGCAGGAACGACTGAGCAATATAATCGCCGATAAATATCTCAAGACATATGCCAACCAGCTTGCTATAGCGGAATTGAAACTTCAGCCATACGATGTGGATCATGAGACTTATGCAATAAATTCTGAATTTGGTACGGTGGTTGTCAATGTGCCATTGAAGAACAGGGAGGCGGAGATTTTTAAAAACAACTGGGATGAGGTCAAGATCAGGAATCCTAAATTCTTTATCAAGCATGACAACATCGCTATAGAATCCATATCGTTTGTCACTCCCGACGGTAAGGAGTATGCATATAACGCCTCAGATCGCAATCAGTATGAGGGAGACAAGGTGGTTCAGATTGATGTGGCTGATCTTTTTGACACCCCGGTTCAGACTGCTTCAAAAGTTAAGCAGGAGAATACGGGCACAAAGATTGTGCCGACCATCAAGAGCGATGTCGATAAGAATATTCCAAAGACAACAGTTGTCAATGACCGTACTCTTGCTCTTGTGATCGCGAATGAAAACTATGGCAAGGTGGTGAATGTCACGGCTGCAAATCATGATGGAGAAGTGTTTGCCCAATATTGTAAGGAAACTCTCGGGATACCGGAGAATCAGGTTCTTGTGTATAAAGACGCAACATTCGGCGAAACCTTATCTGCGATCAATAAACTCCGCAATTCTGTCAAGGCTCTTGGCGAAGGGGTGGATGTGATAGTGTATTATGCCGGACACGGAGTTCCCGACGAAAGCACCAACGATGCTTATATGATGCCTGTGGATGCCGACCCTATGGTGATGGCGACAGCCTATCCTCTTAAGCAATTTTACAAAGAACTAAACGGGCTTGGTGCTGACAATATCATGGTATTCATGGATGCATGTTTCAGTGGTGCCAACCGTGGAGAAGGGATGCTTGCGGAAGCGCGAGGCGTTGTGCTTGTTCCTAAACACGCGGCACCGGAGGGTAATATGTTTGTGCTCAGTGCCGCCGACGGCAAAGAGACCGCCCTTCCTTATAAAGAGAAAAATCACGGACTTTTCACATATTACCTTCTGAAGAAACTTCAGGACAGTAAAGGGCATGCCACCCTGCAGGAACTTAGCGATTATGTGACGTTGGAAGTGCGTAAAACCTCCAGTCTCACCCTCAACAAGCCCCAGAATCCGAAGATGACGGTGTCCGGAACAATTTCCGGGATGCTGTCGCAGAAAAAACTTCATCCTTAAGACTATCTTATGATACGGTTTGACAGAATAGTGACAGTCGCGGCAGCCATTTTTATGGCTGTCACGGCTGTCGCCGCCCCTCCGATAAAGTCGGTTAAGGGTGAATATACATATTATGGCGACAAATCCACTTCTCCTGCAGAATGTAAACGCCTTGCCTTAGAGGGCGCCCGTCTGGACGCTCTTTCAAAAGAATTTGGCACGATTGTCACTCAAGACGTGATGCAGGCTGACCGCATAGATTCCAAAGGGGAAAGCAATAAATTCCTGTCGCTTTCGTCTACCGAGGTGAAGGGTGAATGGATTGCGGATGACGGAGATCCGGTTTTCGATATTTCACTCGATAGTGAGGACAATTTTGTAGTGCGTTGCACAGTCAAGGGTAAGGCACGGGAAATATCGAATGAGGCTACGGAGTTTGACGCCAAGGTTCTCAGGAACGGAAACAAAGAGGGGAATGCCGCCACGGAGTTTTATGATGGAGATGATCTTTATCTTTATTTCACAGCTCCGGTGGATGGATTCGTGTCGGTCTATCTGTCTCTTGAAGACGGGAATGTATATCAGATGCTTCCTTATCTCGGAGATGTGAAAGGGGAAGCGAAAGTGAAAAAGGGGTATGATTATGTCTTTTTCGATCCTTCGAAAGCTGAGGGAACTTTCGGTGTCCCTGACCAGTTCCGTATAGCGACAGACGGGGTGATAGAATTTAATAAGATTTATGTGATATTCTCACCCTCGTATTTTGCCAAGCCTGTGACAAGATCTAAAAACGGAGCCGATGCACTACCATCTGTTTCGGAAAGCGAATTTTCAAAGTGGCTTGTAAAGACACGCCGCAATGATCCGAAATTGGGTGTGAAACAGATGAATCTGAAGATTTATCCCAAATAAACAGGAATATGATGGATATCAAAAAAATTTTATTGACGGGAGCTTTGATCGGCGGAGTTTCGGCACATGCGCAGGCTCCCCAAAGTTTTCAAGAGTTCAGGCAAGGGATTCTAAATGATTTTCAGGAATTTCGCAAGACGATTCTGGATCATTACGCAGATTTCCTTAATGGTACCTGGCACGAATATGAGCCCCTCGAACCTCTGAAGAAGCCATCGGCACCGAAGCCGATGGATGTGCCTGACGTAAAAATCAATAAGCCGTCGACAGCTCCGGTGGATCTTCCCAAGCCTGTTCTTGCAGATCTTCCGGAGTCGAAGGTGAAACCGGAAGAGGCGGATGAACCGGAAGAGAAACCGAAGTCACCGTTCGATATCCCGAAGACGATCACTCCACCCGAGGCTGGAAAAGAGGTGCCTCCCACTTTCAAGGTGAGACCGGATTTGGGGGGAGCTCCGGCTCTGGCGGCACTCCCCGATATTCCACGCAAAGTCATGCCGCAGGAAGAGACACCTGTGGATGAACCGGAAGAGATACCCGCTCCCAAGCCGGAGGAATCTCGCGCGGGTAAAGATCCTGTGAATTTCTATGGGATGGAGATTCTTGTCCCGCAAGTGAACTTCAAGATAATGCAGTCGATGGGAAGCGCGGCTGATTTTGCACGAAATTGGAAGTTGCTTGACGAACAGGACGTGGCAGATGCAGCACTTGATGCCCTCAAGCCAAAGATGGAGCATATGGGGCTCAACGACTATCTTGCATATGAGTTCCTGTGTGCGTATATGGATTCAAAATTTCCCGGGGCGTCTTCCGCTCCGAAGATGTCGGCGGTGCATTATCTGCTGTCGCATATGGGATATAACGCCAGAATAGCTCTTTCGACAAAGACCGGAGATGCTGTCCTTCTCATTCCCTCGCAACAGACACTTTACGGTAAGGTCTATATGACATTGGGCGGTGAACGTTTTTATGTGATGGCTCCTCCGGGAGTAAACATCATGGGATCGCCCATCGCCACTTGCGACCTTCCGAAGGTAGCGTCAAAAGGGAAGAAGTTTGATCTAAGGATAAAAGGGTTGAATCTTCCGATGAAAGAACACAGGTTTGACGTGGAATATGGCAAGCTGCGTCTCTCCGGGGTTGTCAATGAAAATCTTATGCCGATAGTCTACCGTTATCCACAGATGGATACTGCAGATTTCGCGGAAAGTGAACTTGACAGCAATCTAAGGAAAGATCTTGTCAACCAGGTCCGGGAGCAGTTGGGCGGGATGGATCTTTTGGCTGCCACCAATGAACTGTTACAGTTTGTGCAGTCAGGATTCTCTTATGCCACAGATGATGCCTTCCATGGATTTGAGAAGCCTTATTTCCTGGAGGAGAATCTTTATTATCCGAAGAACGATTGCGAGGACCGGGCTATTTTCTATACCTATATGCTTTGGAATGCATTGGAGGTGGAGAATCATCTGCTGTTCTACCCCGGTCATGAAAGTGCGTCTGTGTCATTGCCGGATCAGGTGACCGGCACTTCTTATGAACATAACGGGAAGAAATTCTATATTTCCGATCCTACATATGTAGGATCCATCACCGGACAGTGCATGCCTCAGTTTGAGTCTACTGTTCCTAAAATCGATCTCACATTGCCGAAATAACATTCGGAATTATATTTGTTAAAAAAGTCGGATTTATACGGGTAGACGACCCTTAAATCCGACTTTTTTAATAAATTTGTGTTTGTTCTATAAATGCTTAATTCTTACGTAACATGAAATTTAAATTTTTGATTATTTTATTGACTCTGTTTTTTTGTCAAGGTGTCGGCGCGAAACGGATTGTGGGGTATGTCACTTCATGGAGCGATGTGATTCCCGATCCTAAATCCATGACCAATATCAATTATGCATTCGGGCATGTGAAAGATACTTTCGATGGGATACGTATTGACAATGAGAGCAGACTAAGGCAGATTGTCGACCTTAAAAAGAAAAACAGGAAGCTGGAGGTGCAACTTTCTGTTGGAGGATGGGGGAGCGGTAATTTCAGCGAGATGGCGGCTGATCCTGAGAAACGTAAGGCGTTTGCCGAGGATTGCAGACGTGTGGTTGATGAGTATGGACTCGACGGTATAGACATTGATTGGGAATATCCGGGGAGTAGTATTGCCGGCATATCAAGTTCTCCGGCAGATAAAGACAATTATACTCTTCTTATGAAAGATCTGAGAACTGCGTTGGGGAATGATAAATTGTTGACACTTGCTTCACCCGCCACTGTAAGTTTTTATGAGTTCAAACCGATTATACCTTATGTGGATTTTGTCAATATAATGGCATACGATCTCAACCGTCCTCCCTATCATCATTCTGCATTGTTCAGGTCGGAATTAAGCGGAGAGATGACAGCCGATGAAGGGGTGAGGGCTCACATTGAGGCAGGGGTTCCTGCTGAAAAGATTATATTGGGGGTGCCATTTTATGGACATGGCAAAAAGGGGGAGTTTCCCGATTTTATAGATTATCGCAATATACAGGTGTCGGATGGATTGAAAGAGATGTATGATGAGGTTGCATGTATGCCTTATCTGGTCAACGAGTCGGGAGAGATGGTTATATGTTTCGATAATCCCGAATCATTGAAGAAGAAATGTGAATACGTCAATCAAAATGGACTTGGAGGGGTGATGTTCTGGGATTATGCGGGCGACACCGACAAAGGTGACCTCCGCAAAACCCTCAAGAAGCACCTCAAATAAAATTATTCTGAATATCCTTACCGGGGATTGTTGTCAGGAGATTCGGCGAGCATCTGTGCCCGGCTTTTGCTCCTTGTCACGAGAAAGACACCGGTGAATACAAGGACTATGGCTATGCCGTTGGCGATAGTGAATTTGCCGATGCCCGCCCATACCGCCACGAATGACGCCACAATCGGTTGAACGTAGTTATACATCGCTGTCACGGTGGGGCGAAGATTCTTTTGTCCTAAGGGAAGTAAAAGGTAACTCAGGAATGTAGGTCCCACCACAAATGCAATCGCACCCCAGATCACAATCGATGGGGCTGCCCCCCAATCCATATTGATCCATTCGCCGTATGTGAACGGTATTACGCAGATGCTTGCATATGTAAACATCCATTTCATCAGGGTCACAGGACTGTATTTGCCGATAAGTTTCTTAAAAAACACCAGATAACATGAGAAACTCAACTGGGCGCAGATCACGAGCAGGTCACCTGCTGACGCTCCCCCCGTCTCTCCCGTTGAACTTCCGATTATGAGTATCAGGGCACCGATCGCACCAAGAAACACTCCGCCAACTTTAAGTTTGGTGACCGGTTCATGAAGCACAATGGCGGCGAGCACCATTGTCAATATAGGGAGGGAAGTGGTGATGATCGAAGCGTTGACAGGAGATGTCAGGCTCAAGCCCCAAATGAAGCAGCATTGATTGATGACTATGCCGAATAAGGTTGCGAAAAACATGTTGAGAAGGTCTTTCGGAGTAACCTTCTCATTCTTGGTAAATAGAGATATTATCCAGAATAGGATAGCGGCGCCGATCATGCGGCAATCGGTGAGCAGGAGCGGGGTCATTCCACCCGCAAGAATCATTTTTCCCAACGGGGCGCTTACACCCCAAAGAAATTCGGCACCTATCATGGCGCCGTGTCCTTTTAATTTGTCAATATTCATAACAAAGTGACAACTTTCCAATGGTCAGCTTCACGCAGCAAATTCCTGATATGTGAAACTACGTGACAAGCCTGATAATTTAGGGTGCAAAATTAATAAATTTAAGAGTAAAAGTTAAAAAATTTTTTGAAATGCGAATCAAGTTTTATAATTTTGTGCCGAATTCGATCACGCATCCCAAGAGAGGGTTGCAAAGGGAACCCGGTGAAAATCCGGGACAGTACCCGCTACTGTAAGGCTTAACCGAAACGGAAAGGCAACAATGCCACTGTGCCCCGGGCATGGGAAGGCGTCTTTCCGGAGCCAAGTCAGGAGACCTATCGGATTCATCTATTGATACTAACCTCCGGGATAGTCTTTAAACTCCGGAGGCATGTCGGCAAGAATAAAACCGGCATGTCTCGCGACAAGGATTTGACAAGACTTAATGAAGTTTTTATTAAAAAATTTATGAACAACAAATTTTTCAGAAGTACCGCTTTCCTGGTGATGGCGGTGCCTGCTGTCCATTCCGGTATGGTCCTCGCTCAAGACGGTGTGGGCCCGGAAGACAACGACAGTATCGTTACTCTAAACGATTTTCATGTGGTGGGGCATAAGATCCAACAGACGAAGATGCTCCCTTTCGATGTCGATGAGAAGCATTTGCCGATCAACATGACACAGGTTGACCGCAAGATGCTTGAGAACCGCGACATCAATGACATTTCCAGTGCAACACGTTTTCTTCCCTCTGTGAAAAACCGCACGACCTATGGCGGCTTTCAGGAATTTTATATCCGAGGGTTCTCCAGTCAGCTTGTAGCCACCGACGGGGTCGCCGACCAGAGATCGTTTATCACCTCTATGCCGATGCACGATCTTTCCAATGTGGAACGAATAGAACTTCTTCGAGGTCCTGCTTCTGCACTTTACGGTCAATCGGTGGTAGGAGGAGTGATCAACATTTCCCGTATGCAGCCTACGCGTGAAACCCATTTCCGTGCCAAACTGAGTGTTGGCTCCTGGCATTCTTATACCGGATTTGCAGGAATGTCGGGAAAACTTGTCGGTCCTTTCAATTATTATGCATCGGTCAACGTAGGCAACAGTGACGGATGGAGAGACAATTTCGAACGCCGCTTCACCGCCTATGCAACAGTGTCAGGATGGTTTACAGACAAGGATTTTCTACAACTGATCTATGATTTCTCAAACGACCGTTACGGTACTGATACCGGTCTCCCGCCGTTGGTGACCAATGATATCTATAACGCAGACGGATCGCTATATCTTCCTAAATTTTCGAGTCTGCCAAACCTTCCAAGGAAGGCGCGTTATAATAATGCATCCGACTTCTTGAACAATCGTACACAGGATGTAGAAGTGCGTTATGAGCATATCTTCAGCGATGCTTTCAAGCTCAGGGATGTGGCGATGTTCCGTTATGACAATATCAATTATCTTTCGACGGAAGAGCTGTCGTATGTCACAAGCGAAGATCCGATCTATCCCCATTATTATGAAAACAAGGGGAATAAGGTGTATATTAATCTTGATGAACTGACCAATAGCTATCCTCTTGCTTTCAATCACATAGCCTATTCCTATCACAATCAATTGGAACTGACGGGAAAATTCAATATCGGATCAGTGAAAAACAATTATGTTGCCGGTTATTCCGTGAATTATCTACATCGACCTTCATTCGGAGGGTTCACTCTCCATGGTCCCGGCAAATCGTACACTTTCCCTACCTACGATCCTTATTCAGGAGGTGCATATTGGGCAACAATGGGAAGGGTGAGCATAAGCGACCGTCTTTCGCAGGGTGTTTACATCTCTGACGTGGTGGATGTATGCGAGCAGTTCAAGTTTATGCTTGCAGGCAGATATGACTATTACAAATACCGCTCGGCGGTGGTATATCTTGAAGATGGCAACCGAGACTATGATAAACCGGCATCTGACGACTATAAGTCTATTGTCAACAATGCCTTTTCCTATCGTGTGGGAGCTGTCTACGAACCGGTGAAAGAACTATCGCTCTACACCTCTTTAGGATCATTTTTCAAACCTAACAACACTGTCTACAACGATAACTATATCTATCTTGATAAAAACGGCAACCGCTATTATCCCGAAAACGGCGGTGAGGTGTTTGCTCCCGAAAAAGGATGGCAATTTGAAGTGGGGTTAAAATATGATTGGAACGGTTTGTCGCTCAACGGCTCATATTTCTATATCCACAAGGACAATGTAGTCACTTCCTTAGGAAATGTGGAGGAAGACGGAGTGTCGAAACAGATCCGCGGACAGGTGGGCAGAATGCATTCCCAAGGATTTGATATCGATGCCAACTACATTATCGGAGATTTCGTGATAGGTGCCGGATATGCATACACTGATCCGCGTGTGGGAAAAATCGCGAAAAACGATTATGTGCAGGTGAATGCCGACAGAGGAAACCGTTATACCTATATTCCGAAGAATCAATTCTTCATCACAGGAGATTATGAGTCAAGTACAGGAGTGATTAAAGGGTTTGGTGCGTCCGTCTCGCTTACATATCAGGACAAGGTATACACCAACCTCACCAATGGCATAACCCTTGATTCCTATCTTCTTTGTGACCTTTCATTGCGCTACAGAATGAGAAATGGAGTCGGATTCATGGCGACTGTCAACAATCTGTTCAATAGGCATTATAACGTGTCGAATCTGGGCAATCAGATGATTCCCGGACAAGATATCAATTATAAATTGAGTGTGACTTATTCATTTTAATAGATTAGGGGATGCATGTAGATGGCGTGCGTCCCCTATTGCTTTTCAGATTTTAGTATGAAGAAGGTTTATAAATTTATTTACCAATGCCATAAATGGTTTGGCATCCCGCTTGCGCTCATGTTTATTATGTGGTATTGTTCGGGAATTGTCATGATGTATCACGGATTTCCCCGCCTCCGGCCTGCATATATGCCTATAGAGAAGGTTGACCCGGCGACTCTTTCATCTCTTTGGGAGACCGCACCTGACACGATAGGGTATTGTAAATTTTCTTTTTCAGGAAAGAGGCTCCAACTTTCTGTGGATGGCGAAACATTGGGGGGATACGTACCCGACAGCAGTGATCTGGAGTCAATAGCCGACGCGTTTGGCACTACTGTCCAAAGGGTGGATACATTGCAGGATATTGACAAATGGATACCGTTTGACAACTTGATGCGTCATCTCCCGATATACAGGATTGTCGGTGAGGACGATTCGTTCACTTATGTATCTTCCCACACGGGGGAGGTGCTGCAACATGCCTCTTTGTCTCAAAGAAGATGGGCATGGGTCGGCGCGTTGCCTCATTATGTCTATATCACGCCGATAAGGAGAGACGCGAAGCTATGGCGTTCGGTTGTGATATGGATGTCAGGATTATCGACAATCTCAGTGATTTTTGGAATAATTATTGCCATAAGGTTTTTGATAAAGAAAAAGAAACTTAATCTTTTTAAGAAGCGTAGCTGGCAATGGCATTATTCATGGGGATTATTTTTCGGTTTGTTCATGCTGGCGTTTATTTTCAGCGGTATGATGTCGCTTGCCGATATTCCTGACTGGATAATGAAATCACGTCCGCTTGCCGAAGAGGGGAGGTTTAAAATTTGTAAAACTGAAGTGGATATTTCCACCCTTCCAGAGGAATTCGGACAGGTCTCATTGACTACTTTTCCGCAAATCATATGGAATGTCGTAGAGGGGAAAGAAACGTCTGTGGTGAGAGCATCTGATGCTCCACTTGATTTTTCTCCGGATTTCATGACAACAGTGATTCAGAGGCAGACAGGCGAGCATGTTGAGAATGTTACTCCTATAGGGGACGATATTTACTATAATACATCCACGAAACAAGGATTTAGGGCAGATACAAAGAATTTCACTGTTTATTGGAACGAGAAGGGTTATTACAGAGTGCTTGACAGCAAGCAGAAGATGCAATATATCTGTTACCGTTTTCTCCACACGATGAAGATACCCGGCCTTAAGAATGTTGGATGGCTCCACAGCCTCTATATGTGGATTATTCTTTTAGGAGGTCTTGTGATTGTCGGCACAGGGACGGTGCTCTCGGTTAAGAGCTCGTTCCTTAAAATTTCGAGGCCGTAGGGGCGGCGATTTTGGTGCAGATTTTGAAAGTTGAAGAGGGCGC
>JAIDJJ010000258.1 GCA_029052265.1 Muribaculaceae bacterium | reverse complement strand
ATCCCCAATGACTTAGTACCACCGGCACCATCTTTGATCCCTCGCGGGGACGCTGTACGCCATGAATGATCATCTGACCGAAATTATATGTACCGATAGAACCGCCTATTCCCTGTTGCGTGCCGGGAAACAGAGATGAGAGAAGGTAATAGCCATCGAGAGAACCTCCCCACCCCCAGTTGATATGAAAATATCCGTCCTTATAACCGTCGCACACAAAGGCATGTGCGCCGTCATCCCCTTCGCCGGCATAATATACCGGTCCATATTTCTCCAACTCCTCATAAACCAGTTCGTTCCAATCTGAGAGGGAATAGTAATCACGATATACAATCCTCAAAGCCTTGTCGTAATCAAAATAATTGACAAGGGCATGTGGAACGTATTCAGTCCAGGCGCCACTCCCTTCAGGAGAGAAATCCATGTTAACTCCTACCGCGCATGCATAGAGAAGATCCGCCACTGCCTTTTTTTGCGCCTGTGTCGAAGTGCCCTTATAGGAATCAAGCATATTCGCCCAATCGAAAGTAATATTGGAAAAATCGCATGAGAATTCCTTTTTTGCAGTAGTTGCCAGATACTTATTTGAACCTTTCCCTTTTTCAGGCCATTCATGATAGTTAATAACCTGCGACATCGCCGTGGCAACACACCCTGCCCATGATTTCTCTCCATTGACAACGGGACTCAGATCATTAAATGGAGACACTTGATCCCAGGTAGTAGTCAGCAACGGACCGATCGCATCTTTCGTAGGTGTCTCGTCACTCCTCGTCTGTGGAACCACCGGATTGTTTCTCTGCCATTCGATCTCGGCAGCATATTTATCCATCCAATAGTTGAACTCGGCATTTTCTATTAACTCCGGGATAGCGGAATCAAGTATTCCAAGCACACACGGTGTGGAATCGTCAGCGCTTAGGATCAATGACCGGCTTCCATCCGTAAACAAGTATACCGCCGCATCTCCGGCACCCGTTTTGACAGTGTTAAGAAGAACATAGTTCTCCGATCCGCCATAACTTCTGGTTGAGCCGACGGCACGTGCCAAAGCGATGTCCGGAGAAATCACTTCTGCTCCGATCGTCGGGAATGTCATTAATGCAAGGACTGAAAGTAGAAATTTTTTCATGTGTATATTTTTAGGTTTCCAATACTTTACAAATATAGATAAAAAACTCGAGATTTTTATCTATATTTGTATTATGGGGCATGATGAGGCAATTATTTTTGAAAAAACCTACGGAGTACTGACTCCTGACCTACGCCGGATGTGTGCGGACATGTTGGAGTGTGGGGTTACGGAGGCTGCCATGGAGAGTACAGCAGTCTACTGGATACCGGTATGGAACGAACTTTGCGAGTCAATGGAGCTTAAGCTTGTCAATCCCTACTTCATAAAGCAGCTCCCCGGCCGCAAGAGCGATGTCAAGGATGCGCAGTGGATAGCGGAGTGTTTGCTCAAGAACCTTATAAAGGGCAGTTTCGTGCCGGAACCCGTTGTACAGGAGATGCGGAAACTCAACCGCCGTATCATGGATCTCAATGAGGACATGACCTACAACACCAACAAGCTCGATGCAGCTCTCCAGCGATGCGGCTTCCGCTTGAGCAACTATGTGAGCCAGATACAGAGCAAGAGCTATCAGTCTGTCCTGAAGTCCATCATCAACGGCATCAGAGATCCTGAAGAACTGGTGAAGCTTGTGCACGGAAGAACCGTGAACAAACATGGACGTGATACAATCAAAGCAGCCGTCACAGGTCTTTTCTCGGATACGGACCTCATTATATTCCGCCAGACAAAGGAGGTCATCGACATGATAGAGCGGCAGATAAAGGAATGCCAGAATGAACTGACGGCACTTTGTGAGCGGCATTTCCCCGAACAGTACAGACGTCTGAAGACCATCCCCGGAGTCAAGGAACGCGCAGCCACAGCAATAATTGCAGAGACAGGGGTTGACATGAAGATGTTTGCCACGGCGGCATGCCTTGTGGGATGGTGCGGCCTAAGACCGCGCAACGATGTGAGCAATGGGCGGTATAAGAACCGCAAAGTGACGCACGGGAACAGATACCTCAGACAGATACTCATTGAGATCGCATGGAGCGCATCAAGGACCCGAAACTGCTTCTTCTCAAATTTCAGCTATATCCAGACAACAGTAAAGAAGAAGAGCAAGATGAAAATTCAGGTGGCCATAGCACGTAAGATCTTAGTTGCCGTATGGCACATGCTCACAAAAGAGGAGGACTTCATTGACATCTATCTCAAACGCCTTGAAAAAGAGAGGGAGATGGATGAGAAACTGAAAAACTTAATTCAAAAGCGGTTATCTGAACCGCCCGACATACCTTCCGCTGTAATGTAATTATCTTTGTGGTGCATCATAGCCCGGCTTACAAATTTACTTAGGCTGTGGAAGGAGTTGGACACCGGCATAAGCTAACCAAGCTTGTAGAGGAAAGTAACAATCTTATATCTGATTCTGAGGCATAGGCTCCGGAATGTGACATTGTCACCTTATATTAGGAATATAGCTTAGTTTAGTGCCTTATTAAAGAGGATACCCGATTACGTTTTATATACATTGGGCAGGAAATATCCGCAGTTTGCAAATATTTCCTGCCCAACATCAGTATGTCTGAATACCCTTCAGACACACAGTTACAAAGGTTTTCAGTCTCCCCTGTAATATTGCTGTAAATAACAACGCGCTATAAAGTCCCAGTTGCGGGAGACTAATGAACTGTCGGACGACATTGGGAACACGGCATCCGGCAGCCACCCATTGGCGCACACATATCTTAAGAGATCACCGGGGCAACAGCCACGTTCCGTCAGAAGCTCTATGGCGTGATGCCGGGCATATGATTTTTCATACATAGGATTGTCGGGATGCGCTATGCATCTCGCAATATTTTTTGCCAGAAGCATACCTTTCTCCTTGTTGACCATCAATATAAAGTCATTCTCTCCTTTCATCTGCGGAAGATGCTCCTCCCCGTCTGACCACCCGAGGGAATCTATGAAGAAACGGTTCATCTCATCATATGTCTGAAAAAACTTGATTATCTTTCCTCCGGTCGCTTTAGTGAAAGCTATGTAATATTTATGCTCTTCAGTCTTCTCTCTCTTTTTTGGCTCGGGAGGCAGTTTTCCTTCCACAATCAGATAAAGCCATTCCCTTAGATACAAAGCCAACGGACCGGTAGGATCTTCCATCATTGATTGCTCCATACGCTTCTGCAATTCCGGGATATTGGCATCTTTTGTAAGGTCTATCGATGACGCTATCTCTGAAAGTGTGAGCGCATATGCCGGTGTCATAAGATAACAATGCATAAACAGCCAGTTGCCAAGACGGAACAATGCTTCCGAGTCTTCCTCCGCATGAATCTCAAGTTCATGGGCAATCCGGAAATCTTCCGGCATTGGAGATTCGTCGTAAACTCTCTCAAGTTCTTCCCACCATATATCTGCCGCATTTATGATCTCTTCAGACAATGGACACACCACTCGTTTCTCTTCATAATTCATCGAAAGCGAATACCAGACCATAAACCTTACATCTTCCCTGTTAAGCTCATAATCGACATATCCTTCGGTTTCTTCATAAAATGGAACGGTATATCCATACATCCTGCGGTTTTCTGATATGAAAGAACGCCAGACCCCTGCATCACAGATTATATCCTGATAGTAACCCACGACAGCCATCGCAGCCCTCTCAACCACTTTCAACGGATATGAAGGAAGCAACGATTTCCCGACGACAATATCCACAAGGCGGTTAGCCAATGCAAGATAATATGCATCGGTTCCGGTTTCCTCCGGAGCCGCAGGCTGACGGAGAATGAATTGAGGCATCGTTATCATAAGATCAAGAATTTTTCAGTCTTTCCACGAGAGCCTCAGGCGACAGTTTCTCTTGAGTTCCGGATACCATATCCTTAAGGTTTACTGTACCCTCTTCGATCTCACTCTCACCGATAAGAGCCACATATGGAATCCCCTCCGAATCTGCATAACCCAACTGTTTTTTCATTTTGGATGCATCGGGATAAAGTTCTGCCGCCACACCTTCCTCTCTGAGCAGCTTGACTATACGTGCCGACGCCATTGCCTCTTTCTCCCCGAAATTGGCAAACAGAACCTTTACGCTCCGGCTTACACTGTCAGGATAAAGCTCAAGTTGATTGAGTACATCATAAATTCGGTCTGCCCCGAACGAAATTCCTACCCCGGACAGTCCGGGCATTCCGAACACGCCTGTAAGGTTGTCATATCTTCCGCCTCCGGTGATACTCCCTATCTGCACATCGAGAGCCTTTACTTCTATTATCGTTCCGGTGTAATAATTGAGCCCTCTTGCGAGCGACACGTCAAGGTCAACCTCACATTCATGACCGAGTGCATCGATTCCGCCAATGACCGTTCTGAGCTCTTCAACACCTTTCATCCCCGCTTCCGACATTTCAAGAAGCCGTGAAAGTGTTTCAAGTTTCTCATCATTGCTCCCTTTCATCTCCAGCAGAGGACGAAGTTTTTCTATTGCCTCCTCAGACAATCCCTTGGAACGGAGCTCTTCATTTACATTGTCTATACCTATCTTGTCAATCTTGTCTATTGCCACAGTTATATCCACAATCTTATCTGCAGCCCCGATGATCTCAGCAATACCGGTAAGGATTTTACGGTTGTTCACCTTTATCGACACCCTTACCTTAAGCTTGCGGAAAACCATATCGATCATTGAGAGCAATTCTATCTCGTTCCAGAGAGAATCACTACCTACAACATCGGCGTCACATTGATAAAATTCGCGATAACGACCCTTTTGCGGACGGTCAGCACGCCACACAGGCTGAATCTG
>JAIDJJ010000257.1 GCA_029052265.1 Muribaculaceae bacterium | reverse complement strand
TATTTCAACGTTGCGGAAGACCTTGAGCCTCAGCTTGACGCCGAGATGAGTATACGCTCAGGTGTAAGTTTCAAAGGGAGCCAGCTTCTTGTGTTGATATTCGCGATTTTCATAGCGTCGTTAGGACTTAACACCGACAGCATACCTGTCATAATAGGCGCGATGCTTATTTCTCCCCTCATGGGGCCGATTATCGGCATGGGGCTTGCTATCGGCATAGAGGATTATGCCTTATTGAACAGGAGTCTGAAAAATATTGTCATGGCGATTATCGGGTCGCTTGCCGCTTCAGCGTTATATTTTCTCATATCTCCGCAATATGAAGGCGCGAGCCAGCTCCTTGCGCGCACATCGCCTTCAATTTATGACGTTTTCGTCGCTTTGTTCGGTGGTGCGGCGGGTATTGTCAGCATCGCATGCAAGAACAAAGGTCAGGTGATGCCGGGTGTTGCTATCGCCACATCGCTTATGCCGCCTCTGTGTACTGCCGGATACGGAATCGCCACATTGCAGCCACATTTCTTTTTTGGTGCGCTCTATCTGTTTTTTACAAATATGATCTTTATTCTGTTTGCTTCATTGATTGGGGTAAAGCTGATGAAATACCGAAAGGTAGTGTATCAGAATGCCTCGCGAAGCAAAAGAGTACAGATCATTGTCTATTCCATAGTCTTTGTCACAGTCGGATTCAGCTGTTATCTCACATATGAGATGATAAGGAAGAATGTTTTCATGAGGGAGGCGACCCGGTTTGTGGAAAATGAAATGGTATTTCCAAATACTCAAGTACTGAATCACAAGATCTATGTGTCGGGGGGACAGAGGCATATAGATGTCACTCTCATAGGTCAGGCACTTCCCAAAGACTCTCTTCAGCTTGCAATGATGATGAAGCTTGACAGTGTGGGTCTTGGCGGAACTCTGTTGGACATTAAACAGGGTTTTTCCATGTCGGAGCCGGGAGGAGTCGACAATGAAAAGAATTTTCAGCAGTTCTATACCATCATGCAGCAGGAGATCGACAAGCGGCAGAATGCCATCGACTCCCTCAAAGAAGTGGTCAAGGTATATAGCACTTTCGGTCAGGAGAGCAAAAATATAGCTCCTGAAGTGAAAGTGTTGTTTCCTTCCATAAAAGACATTGCATTGAGCCGTATGATAGCCGCCTCGACAGTGTCAGGAAGTGTCGACACGGTGAACATGGTGTTTGTGAACGCTCCGCGCGGACTTACGGCAAGCGAAAAAGAGAAGTTGTCGGAATATATAGGAATCCGGTTGAATGAGAAACGTGTCCACCTGACGCTCAACCCTTCAAATTTCCCATGGCCATCTTCAGAGTCCGGGGACTCCGCTAAATGAAGGTGAATTAAAAAGATTTGCTTTTTTCGCTCCGTTGTGCTAATTTTGCATTCTGAATCAGGGTGTACTGATCCTGCGGAATCTGTGGCGGTCTCAGCTTCAGGTTTTGTTGCTCAGTTTATCCAATAAAACTGGTTTTCCAAAATTTATGAAGACTAATGTAGCTGTGTTCTTCGGCGGCAGGTCAGTGGAACACGAAATCTCGGTTATTTCAGCCTTGCAGGCTATAAATGCGTTTGACCAGACAAAGTATAATATCATACCGATATATATATCAAAACAGGGCAGATGGTATACGGGCCCGATGACTCTTGATATCCGTAACTATAAAGACATGAAGCACCTTACGGAAAATTCCGAAGAGGTGTACATGCGTCCTGAATATGGAGATTTCAATCTGTATCGTGCCAATCCGGGAGGGGGGCTCTTTTCCAAGAAAAATCCTATAGTCGATGAGATTCACGTTGCGATACCTGTCTTGCACGGTTCGCACGGTGAAGACGGCATGTTTGAGGGCCTGCTTGAGACAATAGGGATTCCGTTTGCCGGTTGCGACACACTTTCAAGCGCCAATGGCATGGACAAGATCACGATGAAAATGATCTTGCGTGCAGAAGGGATTCCGGTGGTGGATTATGTATGGTTTACCGACAAGGAATGGACCTCACGTCGCGACAATATAATCGAAAAAGTGGAATCAGAATTGGGCTATCCCGTCATTGTCAAACCGGCAAATCTCGGATCGAGTGTCGGTATAGGGAAAGCTGCCGACAGGAATGCTCTGATTGAAAAGATTGACAATGCCTGCAAGTTCTCGCGCCGCCTGATAGTAGAGCATATGATAGAGGATATGATGGAGATAAATTGCTCTGTGCTTGGTGATTGCGATGACTATCAGAGTAGTGTGTGCGAGGAGCCGATCTCAAAAGGGGATTTCCTTTCATATGAGGAAAAATATGGCGGCGGCGCAAAGGCAGGGATGCAGGCAAGTGAAAAACGTATACCAGCCGACATACCCGTTGAGATGAGCGAGGCGATACGCAAGATGGCGGGTGATACATTCCGAGTGCTTTCCTGTCATGGCGTCAGCCGTGTAGACGTGATGGTTGACCGCGCTGACAACAAGATATATGTCAACGAGATAAATACTATTCCCGGCAGCCTTTCGTTCTATCTCTGGGAGGAGAGCGGAATTTCCTTTACCGCCCTCATGGACCGGCTTGTGGAGCTTGCACTTCGCCGCAAACGAGACACAGACCGGAAAACGTTCACATACGATGCCAACATATTTGCAATGGGCGGAGGTGTGAAAGGTGGAGTGAAAGGAGCCAAGGGTGGTAAGATGAATAGATCCTGATAAAAAATTTCTTTCCAATAATACAGAATGAGCAAAAATTTCAAAGAATACAGCAAGCAGCTTAATCTCTCCGATGTGAATAAGGAGATGTTGCAGATCTGGGATGACCATTCCCTGTTTGAAACCTCTATGAAAGTGCGCGAAGGATGTCCTACATTCGTTTTCTATGAAGGACCTCCATCCGCAAACGGAATGCCGGGCATACACCATGTGATGGCACGCACCATAAAGGATATCGTGTGTCGCTACAAGACCATGAAAGGGTTCCATGTAAAACGCAAGGCAGGATGGGACACTCACGGACTTCCTGTGGAGCTGGGTGTGGAAAAAAGTCTCGGTATTACGAAAGAGGATATTGGAAAGAAAATATCAGTTGATGAATACAATGCGGCTTGCCGCAGGGAGGTGATGAAATACACCAAGGAATGGACCGACCTTACACATAAGATGGGATACTGGGTCGATCTTGAAAATCCTTACATCACTTACGACAATAAATATATAGAGAGTGTATGGTGGCTTCTCCGCCAGCTGTATGATAAAGGCTATCTGTTCAAGGGCTATACCATTCAGCCATATTCTCCGGCGGCAGGCACAGGGCTCAGCTCCCATGAGCTGAACCAGCCGGGATGCTATCGAGACGTAAAAGACACCACTGCGACTGCCCTTTTCAGAATAAAGGATGCAAAACCGGAAATGGAAGGATGGGGAGAACCTTGTTTCATGGCATGGACCACCACACCCTGGACCCTTCCTTCAAACACCGCCCTTTGTGTCGGACCGTCGTTCGATTATGTCGCGATACGCACATACAACCCTTATACCGGCGCGAAGATCACCGTAGTGCTCGCCGAGGTTCTTGTCAAGGCTTATTTCAAGCCTGAAGGAGAGGCTGCGGATCTTGAGGCTTATAAGGTAGGCGATAAGGTGCTTCCATATCAGGTTGTAGGAAAATGGAAAGGTTCCGATCTTGTCGGCATGCACTACGCTCAGCTGATGCCTTGGGTGAAACCGGTTGAAAAACTTGATGACAGAAGCGCGGATTATGTTAAAAATTATGCGCAGGCTCATTCCGATAAGGTTTTTGAATATGGCACTGACCGTTTCGTTGAGATTGCTGAAGAGGCATTCCGTGTGATCCCCGGTGATTATGTCACAACAGAAGATGGTACGGGTATTGTTCATATCGCCCCTACATTTGGTGCTGACGATGCCAAGGTTGCAAAGGCTGCCGGCATCCCCCCGTTGTTCATGATCAACACTAAGGGAGAGACAAGACCGATGGTAGATTTCACCGGTAAATATTACGCACTTGACGAACTCGCTCCGGTATTTGTGGAGAAATGTGTCAATGTGGAAGAATATTCCCGTCATGCCGGCGACTATGTCAAGAATGCCTACGATCCCAAATTCAATCCCGGAGGAAAGTTTGATGAAGAAGCCGCTTCAAAGACAGAAGACCTGAATATAGTTCTCTGCATGGAGATGAAAAAGGCGGGAGAGGCTTTCCGTATCGAGAAGCATACCCATAATTATCCCCATTGCTGGAGAACCGACAAACCGGTGCTATATTATCCGCTCGACAGCTGGTTTATACGTACGACAGC
>JAIDJJ010000256.1 GCA_029052265.1 Muribaculaceae bacterium | reverse complement strand
AAATATATGTATAATAAGCCGTTAAAGATTAGGGTCTTGATGGAAAATGCAATTCTATCTACAGACATCCGCTCGCTTGTCTTATGGGGCGTTTCTAACCTTTCCCGGCTATTTAAAAGAACCGTTATCCAATTGATTATCTGTTTGGATAACGGTTCTTCGCTATCTTAAATTGTTGCCTGTGTATATCTTTTTTACCTTAAGATCTTCTGCCTTAGAAATATCCGTTTAACCTTTCGATCTAATAATATGAACCTAAAAAACTTTACAGGCAATGTCATTCATTTATTCAATATCCCGGGTTCTGAACAAGCAGGTCATTTCTGCGACGTTCATAATTGGGGATAGGGAGGAGATAATTGGAGGCTTTGAAGAGACGGTCCTGAATTTTGAACAACTCATATTTCTTTGTTCCGTCAGGATTTTTGGTGATGTTTATGCCATGAAATTCACCTGAATCAGTGTCTTCTGCAATTTTCCAGCGACGTACGTCATAGAAACGGTGTTCTTCAAAAGCAAGCTCCACTTTGCGTTCATGCCGGATCTTTTTCAGAAGGTCTTCGCCGGCAGCGGTCACATCGGGAAGAATATCAGAGTTTCCGCCCCTTGCACGTTCGCGTACAAGGTTGACATACTTGCGGGCTCCGGTTTCATCTCCGAGGTGGAAAAGGGCTTCCGCATAATTGAGATATATCTCGGCAAGACGACAATATACCCAAGGTTGGCTACCTTTATCCGACCAGCTGTTCAGGAGGCTTTCATCCATAAACTTGCGGATAGTGTAATGAGTTTTCGAGTAGTTCCAGGCATCGCGTCCAAATTCGCTGTCCGTACCTCCGGTTTCGCCGTCGGCATTTACCCAGAACTCAATCTCTCTGCCTCTGAAATCCTGCCCGTCGCAAACGATTGATGCATAAAGGCGTGGATCTCTGCCAGCCCAAGGATTCTCGGTGGCGTTTGCATATATTGATGCGTCGGGCATTGATCCGTCTTCCATCTCATAGCTGTCTACCATTTCCTGAAGCACTGCGGTGCAGGAATAGCCGCCCCAGCCGTTAGGGCTGTTATACCAGTCGTAATATTCTCCAAATTCCGTGTTGTAAAGGCGTTGGAAAATAATCTCGGGACTTTCCGCATTCAGGAACAGACCTTTATAATCAGGATCAAGAGAATAAAGACCGAGGTCTATAACCTCTTTGTTCGCCTCTGCCGCTGCCTGCCATTTCGCGCGGTCGTTGTCAGGATTCCAAAGGGGGCTTGCCGCGTAAAGAAGCATTCTTGCTTTCATTGCGAGGGCTGCACCCTTAGTCACCCTTCCGAAATCCGTTCCGGAGAATTTTGTCGGAAGCAGGTCGGCTGCTTTTGAAAATTCATCAACGATGAACTTCACGCAATCATCATAAGAGTCGCGTTCCACCATCATCTCGGGGTCATCGAGTTGGAAAAGCCGGGTGATGAGAGGCACTCCGCCATAGTTGTTGACAAGTTCCATGTAATAATATGCACGGAAGAAAGTGGCTTCACCGATCAGGATATTCCTCTTGTCTTCACTGATGGAGTTGAGGTTTTCGAGGTTGTTGAAGAATATATTACAGTTTTTGATATAGCTGTAATAGTTTGCCCAGATGTCGAGCGGACCGAGCTGGTCGGGGGTCATGCCTCCGGTGTTGATTGTCCAGGCGCCTCCGTAGTTGAAATTTTCCATAGATTCGTCGCAGCAGAATCTTAGGGAATAGCGGCTCCATCCATTGCGGGGACGGGTGTAGTTCATAGTGACGTAGGCTTCGGTCAGTTTTGCATCGCGGAAGATTACGTCTTCGGTATAAGAATCAAGCGGTTCCACATCCAGCACGTCGCACGATGCGAGAGATGCGGCGCATAAAAATGCGAGCGATACTTTTCTGATAATATGTTTTTTCATGATTCAGAGTTCGTTAGAAGGTGAGATTTAGACTGAAAGTATAGGTCCGGGCTATAGGATAGCTTTGACCTGTGGAAGTGGCTGTTGACTCGGGGTCCTGAATCTTTACTTTGTCGAAAGTGAACAGGTTGGTTCCGGTCAGTGCGAAACGCACGCCCTGAAGCTTGATCCTGTCGAGGACGCTTTGCGGGAGATTGTATGCGATCTCAAGATTCTTAAGTCTTAAGAAAGAAGCGTCGTAAAGCCAGAAGTCACACCAGCGGGTGTTTTCGTAGTCATCCTTGTCGAATGCACGCGGATATTTTGCGTTCGGGGTTTCTTCGGCAGAGATCCATCGGTTGTAGTAGAAATCTTTGTCAATATTGTAGGAGTAAGGTACGATCATCTGTTGAGCGCATCCCTGACCTGTCCAGAGCATTCCGAGTTCAAAACCTTTCCATTCGGCAGCGAGATTTATGCCGTATACAAGGCGTGGCACATTTCCATATTCGCTGCGGATACGGTCATTGTCAGTGATCTGACCGTCTCCGTCGATGTCGACATACTTGATATCGCCAGGCTGTGCGTTGGCGAAGTGGGGTGTGGAGTTTACTTCATCCCAAGTCTGGTAGATGCCGTCGGTCTTATACATGAGCCAGGAATCGAGAGAGTGACCGGTGCGGCGCTGCCATTCCGGGGTGTTTGCCGCCTCATCAAAGAATTTGATTTTGTTTTTGGTATAGGTCAGGTTGCCGGATATGTTGTATGTCACTTCACCGATTTTGTTGCGGTGGCTCAGCATAAGCTCGACACCCTGGTTGCTGACTTCTCCGATATTCTGGTCAGGAAGTGTGAGACCGGTGTAGTAAGGCACGGATGCCTGTTTCGGAGTAAGGATGTCAGTACGGTTCTGATAGAAATATTCAGCAGTGAACCCGAGGAGACCGTTCCAGAGAGTACCGTCTACGGCGATATTTCTTGAATCTACCTTCTCCCAGGTTATATCGGGATTGCCGATTCGTCCGGGCACAAACCCTTTGTTTATATTGGGGGTGCTGCCGAGGATTGCACCGTTCTGCATGTTGTATACACTGAGATACTGGAATGAAGCTACCCGGTCGTTACCGAGTTTACCCCATGAAGCACGGATTTTTAGCTCGTTGACAACGTCTGCAAGATTCTCCATGAAGTTCTCCTGGCTCAATCTCCAGCCGAGAGATACGCCCGGGAATGTACCCCAACGTTTTGAAGGGGCGAAGTTCATTGAGCCGTCGCGTCTGATAGTGAACTCCACAAGATATTTGTCCATGTAGGCGTAGTTGAAACGTCCGAATATATTCTGACGGGAAGATACGTATCCTACACCTCCGTTTGTCTTTTCCTTGTCGGCTCCGAAGTCGAGATAATCGGGTTTGTCGCTGAGATAATATCCTCTCCAAGCCCAGAATCCCTCACCTTGGTATTTGCTTTGTTCGTATGCCACGAAAGCGCCAACGCGATGGTCGCCGAAAGAGCGGTCATAGGCGAGCTTTAAAAGGTAGGAAGTTGTGGAATAGTTATTGTTGTTGTTCTGGAGAGAAATGTTGTTACCGTTCATGTTGGTGGTTTTCTTCACATATTCCCCTGTGGTGGAATTGTAGTCGTAGGTATCCCACACATCCTGAAGCTGTTTCTGGTCGCGTATGCGGTAGTCTATCGCGGCGTATCCGGAGAAAGAAAGACCTTCGGTGATCCAGGGCATCTGAAGATCGAACGAAAATTTAGTGTCGATAAACGTATCGTTGATCTTGTTATATCCGGTTTCATCCCCCTTTACGAGAATCGCGAGGTTGTTGCCGTTTGCAAGTCCCGGTCCGGGGAGACCGTTGGGATAGTAATCGTATAGCCAAGGATACGCCATGAACGCCTCCCAGAATATAGCGCTTGTCGAAATTACGGAGTTTCTGCGCTGCTCTCTGCGGGCGGCAAGGTCCACACCGATCTTCAGGTCTTTGAAAAGTTTGATGTCAAGATTTGAACGTACCTGATAAGTCTGGAAATTGAGCTTTGTGTCGCGATAGTTAGGCTTCTGGTATGTATAGTCGCCTGATACGTAATAATTCACACTCTCATTTCCGCCTTTTATGCTGAGTGAGTGACGTGTGGACGGCGCCGCTTTTGTGAATATCGCGTCCATCCAGTCGGTGTCGCCATATTGGTCGCGGTTGATGGTTCCGTCAAGATACCCGTCTTTGATATTTTCATATAGAGGAGCCTGCCCGTTCCCTTTTCTGATCTCATCGGTCCATGTCATATTTTCATATGCATTCATGAGATTGGGGGTTCTTGTATTCTGCGACAGAGTGAACGAACCGCTGTAAGAAATGGAAGGTTTCCCGCTGTTTCCTCTTTTGGTAGTCACGAGGATTACGCCGTTTGCAGCCTGGGCACCATAAATGGCTGCGGATGCATCCTTCAGGACGTTGACAGATTCTATGTCATTGGGATTAAGACGCTCAAGACCTTCCCTGTTAGCCACTCCGTCGATTATTATGAGCGGGGAGTTGTTGTTGAGGGTGCCTTTACCACGTATGAAGATATCGGAATAGTCATTGCCCGGTTCGCCTGTACGGTTGTTTGCCACTACGCCCGGCAATTTACCGGCGAAAGTGTTTGTGACGTTTGCCACGCCGGTGGTCTTCAGTTCGCTACCCTTTACAGTGGATACTGATCCTGTCACAGACGCTTTTTTCTGGACACCGTAACCCACCACCACGACTTCATCAAGAGCCTGGGTGTCTTCAGAGAGAAGCACCTCCAGATTATTGGCTGCTTTGGTTTCAAAAGGGTTGTATCCCACATAAGAAAATACCAGGGTCGCGCCTTTGGGCACTGCAAGTGAGAAATTTCCGTCAATGTCAGTGACAGTTCCGGTATTGCTTCCTTTCACCGCTACGGTCACCCCGATAAGAGGCTCGCGCGTATTTTTATCAAGAACAGAGCCATGAATAGTCTGTGTGGCTGGGTTTTCATTAGCCATGTGAATGGCTGAAGCCGGGCTTGCCGACACTGCAAGGGGTAATGCGCATAAAGAGAGGGACAATCCGAGCGCATGCCACCTGTTACAGGAAGTAAATTTCATGATGTTTATGTTATATGGTTAAATAAGGAAGTGGCTGATCATATTAATGATATGCTGCAATAGCCAAATAATATGAGGTGCGATCCGAAGTCCGGTTGGTGGAGTGTGTCTGTCGGAATGTGACTGAACGGGCTTTCAATATCGCTTTAGTTAAGGATAGCCTATTATTAATATGATCAGCTACTGATAGGTTAACTATTTACTTTATGATAGCGGCAAATCCGCCTCCGTCATGCATTGTGACAGAAATCTTGTCGCCGGCTTTCACTTTTTTGGTACGGCGTGCGAAGTCGGTTGCGTCAAGATCCACATTTACCCCGTCTTCCCATACAGTGAATGTGCGGTTCCCTTTTATGAAATCAAGAGGAATCTCGAAAGTGCCGCCTTTTTTCCCTGTCATACCGCCGAGATACCAGGTGTCGCCGTTTCTGCGAGCCACGATTATATGTTTCCCGATTTCAGCGGAGATAACTTTTGTCTCGTCCCAGATTACCGGCACCTGCGATAGAAATTCCATACATTCCGGTTCCTTTTCGTATGCTGTGGGGCTGTCTGCAAGCATCTGCAGAGGGCTTTCATAGACCACATACATGCCGAGCTGATGACATCTTGTACCTACCGAAGCGGGGAGATTGAAGTTTATCTGATGGTCTTTTTCATGAAGATTTTTCATTGCGCCGGGAGTGTAGTCCATAGGTCCGGCAACCATACGGGTGAACGGAAGGGTCACATTGTGCTCGGGAGTCACGAAACTTCCCCATTTGTGGTTTTCAAGCCCTGCCACCCCTTCGGATGTCAGCACATTTGGGAAGGTGCGGATCAAGCCGGGGGGTTTGTAGGGGCCGTGGAATGATACAA
>JAIDJJ010000255.1 GCA_029052265.1 Muribaculaceae bacterium | reverse complement strand
CCGTGAGGGAGGGCATTCGGAATTCCGCATTCTCCATCATGCCGACAACACCGGCGCCGAGATCCAGACAAGCCTGGTGGAGGAAGTGAAAAACAATCCAAACATCGACATCTTCGACAATCACTTCGCCCTGGAAATCATCACGCAGCATCATCTCGGGAAAATCGTGACCCGCCGCACCCCCGACATCACATGCTACGGCGCATACATTCTTGACGAACTGACGGGACGTACCGACACTTTCCTTGCAAAAATCACCGTAATGGCTACCGGAGGCGTCGGAGCCGTCTACACCACCACCACAAACCCTCTGATAGCGACCGGCGACGGGATTGCAATGGTATACCGCGCAAAGGGAACAGTGAAAGACATGGAGTTCATACAGTTCCATCCCACAGCCCTCTACCATCCCGGCGACCGCCCTTCGTTTCTGATTACAGAGGCAATGCGCGGATACGGTGCCGTATTGCGCAACCTCGACGGGGAGGAATTCATGCAGAAATATGATCCCCGCCTGTCGCTCGCCCCACGCGACATAGTGGCACGCGCAATCGACTCCGAAATGAAGCTCCACGGCACAGACCATGTATATCTCGATGTCACCCACAAAGACCCGGAAGAGACAAGACACCATTTCCCGACAATCTACGAAAAATGTCTCTCGCTTGGAATCGACATCACAAAAGATATGATACCGGTGGCACCCGCGGCGCATTATCTTTGCGGCGGGATAGAGGTGGACCTCAACGGAGAGTCTTCCATCAGCAGACTGTATGCCATCGGGGAATGCAGCCGGACAGGTCTGCACGGCGGGAACCGTCTCGCCAGCAACTCCCTGATTGAGGCGGTGGTATATGCCGACGCAGCAGCACGTCACGCCACAGAGGCAGCCAAAGGGTATGAGTTCAGGACTGATGTGCCCGAATGGAACGATGAAGGCACCGCACATCCGGAGGAGATGGTGCTCATCACCCAAAGCATAAAGGAAGTGAACCAGATAATGGGATACTACGTCGGCATCGTGCGCAGCGACTTGCGTCTCGACCGCGCCTGGAACCGCCTCGACATACTGTATGAGGAGACCGAAAAGCTTTTCAAGGTGAGCAAACCGAGCCGGGAATTATGCGAACTGCGCAATATGATAAACGTTGCCTACCTGATAATGAGACAGGCTCGCGAAAGGAAGGAAAGCCGCGGTCTGCACTTCACCGTTGACTATCCCCCGAAACCGCATCCGCACGGCAATCCGGAATAAGATAAAACCCTCGGGCGTGGCAGAGCGTTAACTATTCTGAGACGTATGCCACGCATCGCCCGTTTATCTTTCAAACTGATAATTCTCCACACATGACAATCCACAAAAATATCCTTTCGATCGCATGTATGATCGCTGCCGGAGGAACAGTCTTTCCTCTCGGGGCACAGGCTCCGCAGACAAGCCACGATGCCGCAGTCAACCGAAACCTCAACACGTTTAATTCTATCGTAAAAAACGTGGAAATGGCTTACGTCGACACTATCAGACCCAAAGAGGCGTTTGACGCCGCTATACAGGCATTCCTGTCGACCGTTGACCCATATACCGTCTACTACGATTCGGAATCCCGTTCGGAACTCACACAGATGACAACGGGGGAACTGGATTATGCCGGCATCGGAAGCTTCATCATGCAACGCGACAGCGCCGCCTACATCTCCGCTCCCATCGAAGGGACCCCTTCGGCGAAAGCCGGTATAAGAAGCGGCGACCAGATTGTACGTGTGGATTCTGTCAACACATCAAGAATGGGGTCGGAAGCCGTTTCAAAGCTTTTGCGTGGTGTGGCGGGAACGCCCGTGAAAGTGACTGTAAGGCGTCCGTATGTCACGGATTCTATCCTCACTTTCGACATCGTAAGAAGCAAATATGCCGAGCCCTCCGTGCCTTACCGGGACGTGATAAACGGCAATACAGGCTACATACGCCTCACCCAGTTTATCGCCAACAGCGGTAAGGATGTCAGGGAAGCTCTGGAGGCTTTCCAGAAAAATCCGGCTGTCGACAAGATCGTGCTCGACCTGCGCGGGAACGGGGGAGGACTGCTGGAAGCGGCGGTAGACATAGTGGGTAATTTTGTGCCGAAAGGCACCGAGGTGCTCCGCACCCGCGGAAAGGACGCCTCTACCGAAAAAATCTACAAGACCACACGCACCCCGATTTTTCCCGACATACCTCTCGCCGTCCTGATCGACGGGGGATCGGCTTCGGCTTCCGAAATAACCGCCGGAGCCCTCCAGGATCTCGACCGGGCTGTGCTCGTCGGATCAAGAAGCTATGGGAAAGGGCTCGTGCAAAGCACCCTCCCCATGCCTTACGACGGATTGCTTAAAGTGACAATTGCGAAGTATTACATCCCTTCCGGGAGACTCATACAGGCTCTCGACTACTCCCACCGCAACCCCGACGGATCCGTGGCGCGAACTCCGGATTCACTTACCAACGTCTACAAGACCCTTCACGGAAGGGAAGTGCGCGACGGCGGCGGTCTGAAACCGGATGTCGAGGTGGAATGGGGCGACATAAGCCGTCTGTCGTACAACCTCATGAAAGACTTCTGGATATTCGATTATGCCAACAAATACGCCAACACCCATCCCTCAATTCCATCGGCATGGGATTTTGAGGTGACTGACGAGATCTATGACGATTTCAAGAAAAGCATCGATCCATCGCGGCTCGAATATGATAAAGTGTGTGAGGAACTTGTCAAGAAACTGCGTGAGGTGGCGGAGCAGGAAGGATATATGAACGATGAGACCAAAAATGCGATCGACTCGCTCACCCCCTTGCTGACACACAACCTGAACAAGGACCTCGACACAAAACGCAAAGAGATATCTGAATATCTCGGAGCCGAGATCTCAAGCAGGTATTATTTCGACAAGGGTAAACTTATCCAGGACCTGAAAAACGATCCTGCCCTGAAAAAAGCGGAAGAGATACTTTCTGACAAGACATTGCTGTCGAAGACCCTCTCCCCGCAAAACCAAACGGAGACATCAAAGTGAAACTAAAGGAAGCAGACAGTCTTTTTGCGACTCCCGCACGAATAAAGGCGCTTGAAGCCCTTATCGACGACAAATCGGTGAGCCACGTATCGCTCACCGGGCTGAAAGGGAGCGCACCCGCGATGTTGTTCGCAGCCCTCAAGCCAAGAAAATCACCGTATATAATTGTAGCCGACGACATGGATGCCGCCGGCTACATCTATCATGACCTCTGCCGGATAGCCGGGGAAGACAGAGTGGCTATATTTCCAAGCGGATACAGGCGTGATATCAAGTACGGGCAGCCTGACCCCCCTTCCCGGATACTGCGCACCGAGACCCTCGACGCATGGAAAAGAAAGGACCATCCCGTGTGGGTGGTGACCTGTCCGGAGGCTCTCGCTGAAAAGGTGCCCCCGGCACAGACCCTGTCAGACATGACTCTTGAACTCCGGGCCGGGAAAAAAGCCGACATGGGAAAAGTCAGGGGCAGGTTGCGTGAATTAGGATTCAAGGAGATGGACTATGTGTATGAGCCGGGACAGTTCGCCGTGCGCGGGTCAATACTCGACGTGTACTCTTTTTCCGGGGAACTGCCTTACCGAATCGATTTCTTTGACGACGAGATTGATTCGATAAGGGCGTTCAATGTCGAGACCCAGCTTTCGGAAACCCGTCTCGACTCCGTCTCGGTGATCCCTTCAGGCATGGACGGTGAATCAGGCGACGGGATCAGCCTGCTGGAGTTTGCCGACATCTCGACTGTATTGCTATGCCAGTCTGTAAGCTGGCTGGAAAGCCGGATAAGGGGCATCTCATCCGAATCTATATCTCAGGCTGTGGCAGTGACCGGAGAAGGTGAATCTGACGCTATGAGCAATGTAGTGAACCCGGACGCTTTTGCCACGAGGCTGCACTCAATGAAGCTGATAGAGTTCGGCGCCCCTGTTCCCGACACCACATCAGGAAACGGTGAAGAACCCGCCACCCACCACACCACCGGTTGCGGGAAATCATCCGCAACGCTCTCTTTCGACTGTTCCCTCCAGACTCTATACCACAAGAATTTCAATCTCATTGCCGACTCTTTTTCAAAATTCCTTTCCGACGGATACCGCATCCTCATCCTGAGCGACACCCCTTTTCAGAACGAACGTCTGAAAGCAATCTTTGAAGACCGTGGCGACAAAATTGTATTCACTCCGGTGGATCATACCGTCCATGAAGGATTTGTGGATCATGAATCAAAAATCTGTTTCTTTACAGACCATCAGATATTCGACCGATTCCATAAGTATAATCTCAGAAGCGACCGGGCGCGAGGCGGGAAACTTGCCCTGTCGCTTAAGGAGCTGCAGCAGATCGAAACGGGCGACTATATCGTGCACATAGATCATGGCATAGCCAAGTTCGGCGGGCTGGTGAAGACGGATGTCAACGGACATCCCCAGGAGATGATAAAACTTCTCTTCCAGAACGACGACATGGTGCTCGTCTCCATTCATGCGCTCCACAAACTGTCGAAATATCGCGGAAAGGAAGGAATCCCTCCGAAAATCAGCAAACTCGGATCGGGAGCATGGCTGCGTCTGAAAGAGAAGACGAAGTCAAAAATGAAAGACATTGCGCGCGACCTCATAAAGCTGTATGCCGCGCGCCGGCAGGAGAAAGGGTTCGCCTTCGCCCCCGATTCCTACCTGCAACATGAACTTGAGGCAAGTTTCATCTATGAAGACACCCCCGACCAGCTGAAAGCCACACAGGATGTGAAAGCCGACATGGAATCTCCCCGCCCCATGGACCGCCTTATATGCGGGGATGTAGGTTTCGGGAAAACGGAAATCGCCATCAGGGCGGCTTTCAAAGCCGCCGCCGACAGCAAGCAGACCGCTGTGCTCGTGCCCACCACCGTGCTCGCCATGCAGCATTACCACACATTCTCCGAACGTCTGAAGGATCTTCCCGTAAGGGTGGAATTTATCTCACGGGCAAAGAAACCGAAAGAGGTGAAACAGATTCTCGCGGATCTGGAAGCCGGGAAGGTAGACATTATCATCGGCACCCACAAGCTTATAGGGAAAGGGGTGAAATTCAAGGATCTCGGATTGCTGATAGTCGACGAGGAGCAGAAATTCGGTGTGGCGGTGAAAGAAAAACTTAAGCAGCTTAAAGTGAATGTCGACACTCTGACCATGAGCGCGACTCCGATACCCCGCACTCTACAGTTTTCCCTTATGGGGGCACGCGATCTTTCTTCTCTCAACACACCCCCGTCCAACCGCCAGCCGATAGTGACCAATGTCTCCACTTTCGACGACGACGTGATAAAAGAGGCGGTATCTTTCGAGCTCAGCCGCAACGGACAGGTGTTTTTCATATCCAACAGGATAGAGAATCTTGCTACTCTCGAAAACACCTTGCGCCGTCTCGTGCCCAGCATAAGGATCGTCACAGCCCACGGGCAGATGCCTCCTGAAAAACTTGAACAGGCGATACTCGATTTTGCCGCCCAGGACTATGACGTGTTGCTTTCAACCACCATCGTGGAGAACGGTATCGACATGCCGAATGTCAATACCATACTGATCAACAATGCCCAGAACTTCGGTCTGAGCGAATTGCATCAGTTGCGCGGCAGGGTGGGAAGAAACAACAAGAAGGCTTTCTGTTATCTTCTCGTGCCTCCGGGAAATCCGCTCACTCCTGTGGCACGGCGGCGTCTGCAGGCGATCGAGAATTTCAGCGACCTGGGAAGCGGCATACACATCGCCATGCAGGATCTCGACATACGTGGCGCAGGAAATCTTCTTGGCGCGGAACAAAGCGGTTTTATAGCCGACCTCGGCTATGAGGCGTATCAGAAGATTCTTAAGGAATCTGTACTGGAATTGAAGACTGAGGAATTTGCTGAAGAGTTTGACGATCTCAATGCCGGGAAAGAGGAGGAGTTTGTGGCAGACTGTACGATTGAAAGCGATCTGGAATTGCGACTGCCCCCGGATTATGTCCCTCAGGAAAGCGAACGCATCAGCCTTTACCAGCAGCTCGACAATATGGAGACCCAGGCACAGATCGAGGAATTCCGCAGCCATCTGCGCGACCGTTTCGGCGCTATCCCTCTGATTTCGGAAGAGTTGATCAAGGTGGTTCCGCTACGCATGTCGGCACGGAGGCTCGGCATAGAGAGACTCGCCCTGAAAGGTGGAAAACTGAGGGTATATTTTGTGGGAGACGACAACAAGGCGTATTATCAGAGTCCCGCCTTCGGAAAGGTACTCTCGTATCTTCAGTCAGACCCGCTAAGGTGCGAGCTCCGCGATTTAAACGGGAAGCGTTCCATACTGATAGACAAAGTCTCGACAGTGACCGAAGCCCTCGCCATCCTGACTTCAATGGAGAACGCCGTTCCGGTCTGAAATTTTCATAAGACCCTGGAATTTTCAGGGAACGTGTTCTAAACCTAATTGATGCGGAATTGTTTCTAACATAAACAATTCCGCATTATTATGAAAACACTTCTCTTACGGGCGGCAGCATTGGTGAGTTTCGCTATCGCTTTTATATCCGGCTCCGCCGAATCTTTTCCGCCACAGCTCAACGGCACGATGATGCCGTTCGACTTTTCCCGATGCGACACCATTGTGCCGTGGGACAGCGGAATGACGCCCGTGTTTGTCAATTATATGGCACGCCACGGCGCCCGTTTCCTTTCTTCCGAAAAAAAGGTTGACGGGCTTGTAAAAGAGTTATCAGAAGCCCGTAAGGAAGGGAGGCTGACCCCAAAAGGGGAAGATTTTCTGAATCTCCTATGCAGAGTGGACTCTGTGACCTCGGGTGACTGGGGTGCGCTCAACGCCGTCGGGAAATATGAGGAGCGGAGACTCGGCAAACAAATGGCGGCAATCGTGCCCGATCTGTTGAAAAAGGGTAGGGTGGAGGCTGTCGCCACATATGTGCCGCGCGTAGTCATGACAATGTATGAACTATGCCATCAACTTGTGTGCCATTCATCTTATCTTGAAATATCTGCATCCGAAGGGAGACAGTTCAACCCTATGTTACGTTTCTTTACCACCGACACTGCATATATGGCATATCTCGCCCATGGAAACTGGCGTGGGGCATACGACAGTTTTGTGGAAACAAACATATCGCCTTCTCCCGCCCGGGCTTTATTCTCATGTAAAATGGATGATGGGAAATTGAAAAAACTGACACTCGACATGTATGGTGTCTTACAGTCTCTTCCAGCGGCTCAATTACCATGGCATCCGGAGGAATGGTTCTCCGAATCCGAATACCGCACATGCTGGGAGGCAGCCAACCTCAAACACTACTATCAGCGTTCCGCAAGTGAATTTTCAGATCTTCCCGCAACAAGCGCGCATCTCCTGCTTGACGACATAATAGCCACCACAGATTCCGCGGCAGCCGGCGCGACAGGCTCTCAGATGGGTAAACTGCGTTTCGGACATGCCGAGACTGTCATGCCTCTCTTCGCTCTCATGAGACTGCCGGGATGCTACTATCCGGAAGGGGATGCAAATGAGATATCCGGGCACTGGAAAGACTGGGAAGTGTCGCCATTGGGTGCCAACCTGCTTATCATCCTTTTAAAAGACAAGTCAGGCGAGCCGTATGTCGCTTTAAGATTAAACGGCAGATGGCTTACAATCCGGTATGAGACCGCCACTGGAGTAGCCTCGGGAAAAGTGGTGCCATGGCGACAGCTGCGCATGCAATGGACAGGATATCTCACACACAATCAAGACATCAATCGATAAGTATCCATTCTGTAGATTCAGGAACGAAGTGCAAAACTGAGCTATAACAAACTTCTAAACAAAACTTCGGTTATTTTTTGAGGACAAGTGTATTTGTTGAACAGAAGAACAAAAGTTATCTTGATGAACAGAAGAACAAAAGAACATAAGTTTAGATAAAAACATAAGTACATAAGTACATAAGTACATAAGTACATAAGAACATAAATGATGACATTAAACAAAAGTACAAAAGTACATAAGTACATAAGTACATATGTACATAAGTACATAAATATACTTAAATTTATATTTATTAAACTTCCATCCTTATTTTATATTAAACTTATGTCCTTATGTCCTTCTGTTTTATCTAAACTTATGTCCTTCTGTCCTTTTGTTCATCTAAACCCATGCACTTTTGTTTTATCCAAACCTATGTACTTTTGTTCATCTAAACCCATGTCCTTATGTCCTTCTGTTTTATCTAAACTTATGTCCTTATGTCCTTATGTTTTATCTAAACTTATGTCCTTATGTCCTTCTGTTTTAACATTTTCTTGTGGAAAAGTGTCATATGGCATCACGTCTCAAAAACAGACTTCTTTCTTACCTCATTGGAACCATGAAACGTCATTCGTGCATACAGTAAGAAGATTTCGTTTTCAAGGCAGCCGAAATTCTGTAAAAGTGATTTATTAAAATTTTTTCAAAAAATTTTTAATATTCCGTGAACAAAACCACCTCCCGATTTGTCTTAATATCAGAAAATCGTTTCATGATGTTAGGTTAGTTCGAAAAAGTATTGAGAGCGGTCGATGTGAATCGACCGCTTTTTTAGTGCACGTTCCTTAAGCACCTAAACCGCTCATTCTCCTTGACTGCCCTGACTCCCGAAATATACTTTAGACTCCTTAACAATAATTGGAATGGCTGTTATGAACAACATGACGGATGAAACGTATACATATTACCGGAATATCAAAATCCGGGATATGTTACGTAACCAATTGATAAATTTATGGAAAACACAAATCATGAATCGGCAAAACTTTTTGCCGATGCTAAACAGGGCATCATTGATGACATGAAGAGCCGCGGAATAGGTGCAATCATCTGGGACAATGCCACTGCGGGATTTCCTTTCCTGCCGGAAGTGGTATGCCATTCTGCAAAAGACCCCGCAAAGTCGAGAGTGGCACAGATAATGGGGCTATACCGCTACAATGATGTGCTTTATCTTATCGAAGAAGACCGGGCTCCGATAAAATTCAAAGATTTCTGGAATCCGGATACAGAGGCTGCCCCGACAGTGGTGACTCTGACGGAAGACATAGCCATAAAAGATCTTGGCGATCCGGAAGCAGTGAAGGGCTATACAACCCAAGGCACACTTGAGGAATGGACAGCCATCGCCGACTGCTATTTCCAGGCGCTTAATCAGAATTAAAAACAGATTGTAAGTATTTTTACCCTTTCAAGCCGGGAGTCTGCCTTATATGGCAAACTGTCGGCTTGTTTCACATACATATCACAGCATTTTGCCATATCGGAAGCATTTTTCTATCTTTCGATTCTACAAAAACCGTCAGGAAATATTAATTTTGCACAATTATTTTCAGAACATATTTGTGCCGCAGCCTATGTCATAGGTTTATTACGCACAGAATCCCGATATATTTTACACTTCTTCTAAAATACGATCATGAAATATCAGGAAGTCATCGAATCAATCTGTCGTGAAGTAAAGCCATTCGAGGGTCTGGGAAAACAGGCTGACTACATACCCGCACTCGCGCGGGTCAATCCCGATCAGTTCGGAATATGTATCCACACTGTCCATGGCGATGTATATTCCGAAGGGGATGCCGACGTCCCGTTTTCAATACAGAGTATCTCAAAAGTGTTTTCCCTTGCCATGGCTCTTAATCTCATCGGCGACCGGCTTTGGGAAAGGGTGGGCAAGGAACCTTCGGGCACTTCTTTCAATTCACTCATACAGCTTGAAGCTGAACGCGGAAAGCCGAGAAATCCTTTCATCAACGCCGGCGCAATTGTAGTGGCAGACATTTTACTTGAAAAACTGCCGAACCCCGAAGAAGATTTCATCTCTTTTATAAGAGAACTTACCGGCAATCCTGACATAAACTATAATGAGGAAGTGGCAAGGTCAGAGAGAGAGAAAGGGTATCTCAACGCAGCGATAGCCAATCTGCTGAAGTATCATGACAACATAAAGGGAGACATTGAAGAGGTTTTGCATTTTTATTTCATGTTATGCTCTGTTGAAATGAACTGCAAAGATCTTGCAGCTGCTTTTCTTGCATTCGCCGACCACCGCAAACATTTCTCATACGGTGGTGTCGACCTGTCGTCGTCGCAGGTGAAACGCATAAACGCGATCATGCAGACCTGTGGTTTTTATGACGAGGCAGGTGAATTTTCGTTTCTCGTAGGACTTCCCGGGAAAAGCGGGGTAGGGGGAGGAATTGCAGCCGTCTATCCTATGCGTTATTCAGTAGTGGTGTGGTCGCCGCGCCTGAATCAGAAGGGAAATTCCATAATGGGCATGAAAGCGCTCGAACTGCTCACCACCAAAACCCGCGAATCCATTTTCTGACCATCTTTGTAAAAAAATAAGCGGCATCCACACTTCAGAGTTTGGATGCCGCTTATTTACCATTATATCATGACACTTCACCCTTTTTTTTACCTTCATAAATGCCATAATTAAGCATTTTAACATTTTCCGGGAGTGTTTTTAACGTTTATAAGTTGCGTATTTATAGTTTTTATCCTTAAATTTGCATATCTGCAAGTTTTTAGTCTCTAAACATGTTTTTAGGTGCTGAAAACAGGCAGATCTAAAATTCAAGTAGATTCAGAGTACCTACGTACGCAAGTTGATAACTGCTTCGAAGCGATTAAGTCATTTACAGTTGTGAAACTATAGATAATAATTGCTTTCCCGGAAACGATATCTTTTGTCTTGTGAAAGAAGAGAGATAGTTTTTGCCATACAGATTCTCTGAATGGCAAGAATTTGTTTCCACTGAATTTATACTTGAATTTTGGTTAT
>JAIDJJ010000254.1 GCA_029052265.1 Muribaculaceae bacterium | reverse complement strand
GATTCCTTGTCCATCTCACTTCCCTTCTTATAAGAGACGCCGGCATCGTATCCGAACAAGCTGATGAGAGCAGCCGGCACTTTCACTTCAAAAGCGCTTGAACTTGACATGCCGAAATCCGTGCCGATTGCTGTGGCTGCGTCAGCCACAAGTGCCGCCACAGCGTCACCTTCAGTCGCGGTGTAACCGGAACGGTAGTTGTCGTCTCTCATGTTGTCCCAGTCATAAGATGTAGGTTCCCCGTCCTTCACGAGAGATTGAGGACGGTTGGCAGGGAATTTGTGATATTTTAGAATCTCTGCCAGTGCAGTGCCTACACAGCCGACGAGTGGTCGGTTGGGAATCATGCTGTTGAAAGGTGCTTCCTGGCTCCATGTTGGAGTGGCAAGAAGTTTCTGGGCAAGCCCGGAACTTCTTGTCAGCATGTTCCAGGAAGTGGGAGCCGGAGTGATGTTGCCGTTCTCAAGAAGAGCCTCGGCAGCTTCCGGCACTCCCTGGGGTTGCCAGTTGGATGTAGTTGAATATGCCATTACAGACATTGAAGAGTCGTCGGCAGATATAATGACGAATCCTTTTTTGTCAGTGGCGTTGAAAACATAATAGGTTGCTTTGCCGGATTTTTCAGCGACGTGGGCAAGTTGCCATGCCCCGTCGCTTGCCAACCGGTCGATCGCCGCAGTTCTGAAAAAGTCGGAAGCTATTGCTTTGGCTTCGCTTTCAGTGCGGGTGCCTCCTTTTACGCGTAGCGGATAGAATACGCAGGAGGCAAGAATAAGCATCTGTAATATGGTTTTAAACATAATCGATGGTTATTGATGTTGGATTAAAAGTTTATTTATGCTTAAATGTTGTTATTGTCAATGAGTGCCGTTTTTCAACGGCTTGGGGAATTATTTTAGTATAACTTTCTTGCCATTGATGATATACATCCCTTTGGAAAGTTTTTCTTTGGCTTCAGATACCGAGACATTTCGTAGAAGCAGTCTTCCGTTGATACTGTATACTGTCAATTTTGCTTCAGGATCGCTGAATATGGATGTCAGACCCGAAGTGTCGGATGTTGTTCCATGTATTTCGAGATCGTAAGCCGGCATGGTTTCGGGAATTTCTTTATCCCAACCGTTGAATTTGCTTCCTGCGGGTACTTCCGGATCCGGAATTGTTATCACATCTCCCATAGCTAACTCCAATTCAAGATATACCTCTCCGTCAAGATAAACTGTGAGCTTGTACATATTTTGAGAGTACGATGCTACTGCAGTCACGTCGTAAGCCGGCATTGTTTCCGGGAGGTCTTCCCATTCTATGAAAGTGTACCCCTCTTTAACGGGTGCCTCTTCGGGATTTATTTTCTCACCGAACTTGATTTCATACACCTGGTATTCCTTCCCGTCGACTACATAAGTTAGTTTGTATGTATTTACAGCGAACGATCCTGTCACAGTCACGTCCTTTGCCGGCATAGTCTCGGGGATGTTGTCCCATCCTGAGAAAGTGTACCCTTCTTTTACAGGCGCCTCTTCGGGATTTATTTTCTCACCAAACTTTACTTCATACACCTTGTATTCCTTCCCGTCGACTACATAAGATAGTTTGTATGTATTTGCAACGAACGAACCGGATACAGTCACGTCCTTTGCAGGCATTGTCTCGGGAATGTTATCCCAACCGGAGAAAGTGTATCCTTCCTTTACAGGTGCTTCTTCGGGATTTATTTTCTCACCGAACTTTACTTCATATACCTTGTATTCCTTCCCGTCGACTACATAAGATAGTTTGTACGTATTTGCAGCGAAAGACCCAGACACAGTCACGTCTTTTGCAGGCATTGTTTCGGGAATGTTGTCCCATCCTGAGAAAGTATACCCCTCTTTAACGGGAGCCTCTTCGGGATTTATTTTCTCACCGAATTTGACCTCATACACTTTGTATTCCTTCCCGTCGACCACATAAGATAGTTTGTATGCATTTACAGCGAACGAACCGGATACAGTCACGTCCTTTGCCGGCA
>JAIDJJ010000253.1 GCA_029052265.1 Muribaculaceae bacterium | reverse complement strand
TCTCCAAACACCAACAAACCTCTCCATCTGGGTCATGTCCGCAACAATCTGCTCGGATATTCGCTTGCTTGCATCCTAAAGGCTAACGGACACAATGTGGTAAAGACAAATATTGTCAACGACCGTGGAATCCACATCTGCAAGTCTATGCTGGCATGGAAGAAATGGGGCAACGGGGCGACTCCCGAATCCACAGGGAAGAAGGGAGACCATCTTATCGGCGATTTTTACGTGGAATTTGACAAGCATTTCAAAGCTGAAATAAGCGGATTGATGGAAAAAGGGCTGTCGAAAGAAGAAGCTGAAGCGCAGTCCCCTCTCATGCTCGAAGCCAGGGAAATGCTCCGCAAATGGGAAGCCGGAGATGAAGAAGTGCGTTCTCTTTGGAAAACCATGAATAATTGGGTATATGAAGGTTTTGATGAAACCTACAAACGTCTTGGAGTAGATTTCGACAAAATCTATTATGAGAGCGACACTTATCTCGAAGGTAAGGACCTTGTGCTTGGCGGCATAGAGAAAGGTATCATGTACCGTAAGGAAGATGGATCTGTATGGGCTGACCTTACCGGAGACGGTCTCGACCACAAACTGCTCCTCCGCGCTGACGGCACTTCCGTATATATGACTCAGGACATCGGCACGGCAAAACTACGTTATCAGGATTTCCCGATCGACAAGATGATATACGTGGTGGGTAACGAGCAGAATTATCATTTCCAGGTGCTTTCCCTGATTCTTGACAAACTCGGTTTCAAATGGGGCAAGGATCTTACTCATTTCTCCTACGGAATGGTTGAACTTCCCGAAGGAAAAATGAAATCGCGCGAAGGAACTGTAGTAGACGCGGACGACCTTATCCAGCAGATGATCGATTCCGCCCGCGAGACATCTGCTGACAGATTCGCCGACATGCCCGCGGAAGAAGCTGCCGAAGTGGCAAGAATGGTAGGACTCGGGGCTCTGAAGTATTTCCTTTTGAAAGTCGATCCCAAGAAGAATATGCTCTTCAATCCGAAAGAATCTATCGACTTCAACGGAAACACCGGACCATTCCTGCAATACACATATGCACGTATTCAGTCTGTGATAAGACGTGCCGGAGGTGTGGATCTGAACGCCACTCCCGACGCCGTGCCTAATGAGAAGGAGTCAACCCTTATTCAGAAAGTGGCTGATTTCCCTTCTGTTGTCAAGGAAGCAGGCAAAAGCTATTCCCCCGCCTTGATTGCAAACTATTGCTATGATCTTGCAAAGGAATACAACCAGTTCTACCACGACTACTCAATTCTCAAAGAGGAGGATGAAAACAAACGCATGCTGCGCCTCCTTCTTTCTGCCGTGGTGGCAAGGACTTTGAAAACCGGAGTCAGCCTTCTCGGTATGGAGATGCCCGAGAGAATGTAAGATTTTATTAAAGGAAATAGAATAAACTTGGCACGGCATTTGTTGTCTATTATATCAGATGACTCAGCCAAGTGATCTTTCCAATCAAAAAAACTTCAAAACAATAAAAATATGGACAACTGGAATCAAAACATGACTCCCCCTCCCTACTATGGATCAGGGGCTGTTGTAAATCAAGTCAACGCTGTGATGAAACGCGTATATATACGTATGTTCATCGGACTTCTCATCTCTGCGTTCTGCGCCCTCGGTGTGGCGTCAAGCGTATCGGCGATGCAATTCATCTTTGGAAACCAGCTGGTTTTCTGGGGGCTGTTTATTGCAATGCTTGCTATGGCTTGGATCCTTCCGGCTCGTATGGCAAAGATGTCTACATCAACATGCCTTCTCCTGTTCTGCCTCTTCTCTGCAATAATGGGTGTGTGGCTTGCTCCGATCTTTATAGCATATAAAATCGGCACCATCGTATACACTTTCTTTATTACGGCAGGAACTTTCGGAGCTATGTCGGTATACGGCTATTTCACAAAGTCCGACCTTTCAAAGATGGGTACATATCTGATGATGGCTCTTTTCGGACTCATCATTGCTTCAGTAGTCAACATCTTTTGGGCTAACAGCACAATGGAATGGATAATCTCTATCGTAGGTGTGTTGATATTCACAGGGCTTACCGCTTGGGACACTCAGCAAGTCAAGCGTCTGGCTGCTGCAAATCTCGAACCGCAGCTTGCCGACAAACTCGCAACAATGGGAGCGCTCAATCTCTATCTCGATTTCATCAACCTCTTCCTCTTCCTTCTCCGCATATTCGGTGGCGGCTCTCGTGACTAATCGATAATTACTAATTGAAAAAAATGGTGTGGTTTACAAAACGATATCGTTTTGTAAACCACACCATTTTTAATATATATTAACAATAAACTGCAATAAAACGGCAGTAAACCCCTCTAACTTTGCAACATCAAAACAAAAGATTCCTTCCGCTAAAGCCTCAAATCGAGCTTCCACCGCAAGCCTTGAGACGACGCAAGTTGTAAATCTTGATTGTGCTGCTAGCA
>JAIDJJ010000252.1 GCA_029052265.1 Muribaculaceae bacterium | reverse complement strand
TAGTAATTACAATCGGAACACCAATAGTAATTACAATCGCAACACGAATACCAACAGGAATAATAATTACAACACAAATCGCTCGTTCAATACAGGAAGAAGCACAGGCGGCGGTAGTTTTGGCGGTGGTAGGACTGTTGGCGGCGGACGTACTACAGGTGGCGGCGGTTCTCGTGGACATCGTTGAAAGGATTAGCCCCTTGAATTTATATTTCATAGGGAGTACCTTATAATAGTGAGGGCTCAAAAACTTTTGGGCTCTCATTTGTTATATAAGCAGGTAACCTTTTCAATTCGTTTAAATTTCATATTGTTAAATATAATTGCTTTTGTGCACTATGAATAAATCAATTTTAATTCTCTCGTTATCTCTGTCGACCGCAGGCGTGGCGTTTGGTCAAAGTGCAGTTGATGCATTACAACTGTCTCAGCCTGACATGAAGGGAACTGCAAGATTCATGGGTATGGCTGGTGCTTTCGGGGCACTCGGAGGAGATCTTTCCACATTGTCTCAAAATCCAGCCGGTATCGGCGTTTATCGTAGCAATGAATTGGGTTTTTCTCTAAATCTTGATTGTCAGAGTTCCACATCAGAAGCCCAAGGTTTCAAACATGACATGAGTCAGACCAAATTCCTTCTCAATAATATCGGGGCAGTTCTGACAATGCGCCTCCCGAGCGAAACATTGCCAAATCTAAATTTCGGATTCACATATAATAAAGGGGCTTCCTTTAACCGAATTTATGGCGGCAATATCCCTAAACTTTCTAATTCCCTCAGTACATACATTGCAGGGATTTCCAATGCAGAAAATCTGACAGAAAATGATGTCGTGTCAACCGACAATTATGACCCATATAATCCTATGGACGGAGGATATCCGGCCCCTTGGATTTCAATCTTAGGATACGACAGCTATCTTATAACCCCTACAGGATCCGGAGAAAACACAAGATGGCACGGACAGTGGGGAGAAGGAACCTCCGGTTCGGGTTCTTTTAAAGTGCAAGAAAAGGGATCGGTTGATGAATACAATATTGCCTTCGGTGGTAATATCAAAAATGTTTTGTATTGGGGTATGGATTTTGATATCGTAAATCTGAACTATACGATGCAGAGTCTTTGGGGGGAGAATCTCAATAATGCATATGTTCCGGACCAGAACAATGAATTGGTAAAAGAAACAGCTAATTGGGGGCTCGGCAACTACTATAATGTTCATGGCAGCGGTTTTAATTATAAGTTAGGTGTTATATTAAAACCTATTCAGGAGCTACGTATAGGCTTTGCTTTTCATACTCCGACATGGTATAATCTGACAGAAAATTTTGTCGGCTCGGTCGATTACCAATATGGCGCTGAACAATCCGGGTCGACGTCTACCAACGGAGGATACATGGCATACAACGACATGAGTTTCCGTACACCCTGGAAACTTATTGCAAGTGTTGCCGGAGTCATAGGTAACAATTTCATAATTTCTATGGATTATGAGTGGGTGTCATATAATAAGATGAAATTCTCGGCACCCGGCAGTTATGGCGTAAGCAATGACTGGGATTATGGATGGGACGACGGATGGGGCTGGTATGGTTCTTCTGCAGCCGCATCACAACCGCCGACAAAGTCTTCGGTTTTTGACAATGATATGTATGGAGATGTAAACGGGGATATCGAGAATTACTATCAGTCTACAAATACTGTCAGACTTGGCGCTGAATATCGTGTAACTCCCGCATTCAGTCTGAGAGCCGGCTACAGTTATACGACATCTCCCGTAAAGCAACGTGTCAGAGATGATAAAGAGATAATATACACGGCGGGGACTCGTCCAAATTACAGATTTGACAACCATACCTATTATATTACATGTGGTGCCGGCTACCGCTATCAGAATTTTTATGTGGATCTGGCGTATGTCTACAAGAATACTTCATCACAATATCATGCCTATACACCGGATGTGAATTCCGATGTCAATCAGGCTATCCCGTCTCCGCAGGCGAAAGTTGATTTCAACAACAGCCAGATAGTGCTTTCAGCCGGATTCCGCTTCTGATGCATTGAAAAGAGGCATTTTAAGGTAATTTGATTTATCCGTAAAAAAAGGTTAGACAGCTTTATAGGTATAAGGATAAAAAATCGGGAGCGTCTCATAAAACTTGTGCATTGTGCAATTTTATGGGACGCTCCCGATGTAATGTCATTCAATTCATATTTTTTTAGCCAGTAACGTTATAGGTTGGTCTGCGGAAAGCCTGGTGGCATAAAGAAAAATGTCATCACCTTCAAGGACACCCAGTTTTTTTCTTAAATCTGAAGCAGGCAAAGGATAGTTTCTTGTTGAAACATTGATGTGATGTCCTTTCAAGGATTTTAACCTTTTCTTGTCCGGGATTTCTGTTATGACCAAAGATCTCCCCGGAAAATCGGGAATGATACTGTCAGAAACAAAAAGATGGGATGACGCAGCTGCCTTTTTCAATGAAGGATAATGTCCGCAAAGCTCAAGCCATGGTGCAAGTTTCATCATTGAGGCATTCGGCTCATACAGATACTTACCCGGGATCAAATCGCGGGTAGTGGCATAAATCACTTTCGGGGAGTTGCCGGGGTATGCTGAAACGTCATTGTCAGTCAGGTTCTTTATAAAGGTAAAACGGCTGTTGATACTACCGTCATTGTTAAGATCAATTGCCTCGGCAGTAATGGAGTCTACTGCTTTGGCTTTATCACAAAATGATGCCTCTATCAGGATTTCTTTACATTCACCTTTTACGCTGATCGCACGTATTGTCCTTACATAAGGGATGTCACGAAGAGTCTGGGAAATGTCCAGGAGAGGAGATGCCTTTATCATTACAGTTTTTGCTTTGGAAAGCAACATCCTCATCTCTGAAATTATATCCGGTTGACAATCTCTGAAATTATATACCCTGGAGTTTTGTAGACCGCGCCGTGCAGGGTCTACAAATATCATATCAAACCGTCTGTCATCTTTCGAAATATAATCTAAGGAGTCGATGCATCTGACGTTAATATTATTGATGCCCAGGGTGCGGATGTTATATTCAAGCATGGAGGCTTTGTCAATGTCTATCTCACAAGAGACAACCTCTTCCGCTACTGATGCAAAGGCGAAAGAATCAATCCCGAGTCCGGCAGTCATGTCAAGAATTGTTTTATTTCCTGATGCAACAGAGGCATGGAATGAGGCTACCGCCTCATGACTTGCCTGTTCGGAGGCAACCAAGGAAGGAAACAACGTCTTGCCGTTGGCAATAAACATCTTCAATTTACTGTTACATTTTTTTCTACATTCAATTTGCAGAAGCGCAAGAGACAGGTTGAAATTCAAGTCTTTCCCATGATATTTCAATCTCATCTCAGATATGTCGGAATGAGAATTTGAATCAATAAATTTGAAAAAATCAGAATCCTGGGGTGTGAAATCCATTATGAATCAAGTTTGTTAATATACAAAATTAGCCAACAAAATTTAATTGCCAAAATAAAAACGTGGGGATAACGTATAATAAATTGAGTGGTCGGGCAGAACATTCCCCTGCGTATAACCGATGAGGGTAATATATTCAATAAAAAATTATGCTAAATTTTGCAGCTATAGATTTTGAAACCGCCAATAGCAACCCGTGCAGTGTATGCAGTGTGGGGGTGGTGATTGTAAAGAATGGTTTAGTGACAGACAAATTTTATAAATTGATACATCCTGTTCCCAATTATTATAGTCCGGCAAATATCCGCGTACATGGATTGACAAGATCTGATACTGATTGTGCGGATACTTTTCCGGAGGTTTGGGCTGAAATCGAACCATTGATAGATGGACTCCCGTTGGTGGCACACTTCAGCCGGTTTGATGAGGGATGTCTGAAGGCGGCATTCAGAAGGTTTGATATGAACTATCCCGGTTATGAATTTTATTGCACGTGTTCCGCTGCAAGGAAAGTGTTTGGAAAAACCCTCCCCAATCATAAACTTCCGACAGTTGCAAAAAAATGCGGATATGATCTTGAGCGTCATCATCATGCGTTGGCAGATGCTGAGGCTGCGGCAGCGATAGCTGTGAAAATTTTATAGGCACGTGTCATCAAATTGCCGTCCCGGTTGTTATTAGTTTTGGTTCCAAAACACTTTAAAATTGGTTATTTCATCCACCTTCGGTGCGAAACGATGAAAAAAATTATTAATTTTGTAACAAATTCAAAACATTCCATGTGCCGGTATCCGGTTTTGATTCCACTTTGTTTAATGACATATTCATAACGAAACGTGGCATGCATGGCGGGTTTTGTAAAAACAGATTGAATTAATGTTGAGAATTAAGGTCAATATATTAATGCTGCTTATTGTATCGGCGTTATTTGTATCGGAAGCTTTTGCGGGAAAAGACGACCCGAAGGCGTTTACCGTAGTCATAGACCCCGGACATGGCGGAAAAGACATTGGAGCAGCCGACAACGGCGCCAGGGAAAAAGACATCAATCTCGGTGTGGCTTTAGAACTTCAAAAAATGTTGAAAAAGAAGTTGAAGGAGATTAATGTCGTTATGACCCGGGATAATGACACCTATCTTACTCTTCAGCAACGCGCAGATGTCGCAAATAAAGCGAAAGGTGATCTGTTTATTTCCATACACACCAATTCTGTCGACAAAAAAAATAAAAACAGGAAAACCGTAGCCGGAAGTTCTGTCTATGCCCTCGGGCTTCATAAGGATGAGAACAATATGAAAGTGGCAAGACGTGAAAATTCCGTGATAGAGCTTGAGAGTAATTATGAACAAAAATACAGCGGGTTTGATCCTAACAGAGATGAGTCGTACATCATCTTTGAAATGGCACAAAAGAAAAATCTCAGCAAAAGCATAAGGTTTGCAGAAGGTGTTCAGAAAGAACTTGTAGGTATCGGACGAAAAAACCGTGGTGTGCATCAGGCGGGATTCTGGGTATTGTGGGCAACCTCCATGCCATCAGTGCTTATAGAACTTGACTTTATATGTAATCCGGTTGCCGCAAAATACATGACCTCCTCCAAGGGGGAGAAAGAGTTTGCCGAGGCTATCTACAAGGCTATAAAAAAATATTATGACAGCTGGGACACTACATCGAAGACTGTTCCCCTTAATGATGTGGTGTATGAAAAAAATGATAATGATTCAGAGGTGGGTCAAGATAATGTATCCGCTTCCGGTCAGGACTCTTATGTCGCGCGTCTTCCAAAAGTGGAAAAGAGAAAGAGGAACGACACTCCCTCAGTGTCACGCCAGTCTTACACCACAGCGAAAAGAAGACGCCGTAGTGAGCGTGCAAAAACGGCTTCAGACAATAGAAATGTAGAGACATCCTCAATCCCGTTGCATACGGAACGTGAGCGCGAGGCATCTCTTGTATCCATGCCGGATGAGGATGTCATGGCTGAGTCTCTGGTGAAGAAGAATCCTGTGTCGCAAGAAAAGAAGGGTGGGAAAAAGACTAAAAAAGAGAAAAAGGAGAAAAAAAAGAAAGAAAAAAAGCAGAGGAACGCCAATGCTCATAACGCTAAAGTGGAAAAATTTGTAACAGTATATAAAATCCAAATATTAGCTTCCGCTGATCTGCTCCGGCAGAACAACCCTCGTTTTTGTGGGCTTAAGCCTATTTCCACTTATAAAGAAAACAATCTTTATAAATACTATTATGGTGAAAGCACAGACAAGGGTAAGATCGAGACAATGTTGAAGGAAGTGCAGGAAAAGATCCCCGACGCTTTCATTGTCTCTGCCAAAAAAAGCAACGGCTCGGCTAAAAAATGATTCTAACTATGAAAAAAATTTTTACAAAGGAATTTAT
>JAIDJJ010000251.1 GCA_029052265.1 Muribaculaceae bacterium | reverse complement strand
CGCGTATGATCGTCGGGAGCTTCAATGTGTATAATAGTCAGGTCTGAAAAGCTCATACGAATTAATTCTCCTGAAAAAGACAGGATAAGGGAAGAGGTGTCAGTAAGGATACGTCGTTTGGCCTATATGGAACATCTACTCTGTGAATATGAGGGGCTTTCGATTGATGTTCTTTATGAAAAAATCAAATTCCATTTCCCGGTCAATTCAAAGACAGTCAGAAACGATATTAAGTTTTTTGAGAATATAAAAGACAATATTATTGATGATTATGATTTTAGGAAATGGAAAAAAGGCAACACATGGTATTATTCGGTCAATCCGGTGAAAAGTCTTTTCCGAAGGAATTTTTCACATTTAGAAATAGAGTTGCTGAGGGATATCATATCTAACCTTGGTAAATTCGGCAGTGTCCCCGGTTTGGAGAATATTCACGAACTGGAAACTCTTTTTAAATCTTCCAGGCAAGGGGGATGCCCTATTGTCGATATCAATATAAAAAGTCATCCAAAAAAGGATCTGTTCGCATTTCTTTTCAATGCTATTGTGCGCAATTGTATGATTGAGATAGAATACAGGAAGTTTAATGATCTTGAATCTCAAACTACACTTCGAGAAACTATCCTTCCTTTTCAGATCAAACGATTCGGCAACCGTTGGGTCTTAATCGGGGCAGTGAAAAGAAATGAGTTTATTGTGAATTTCTCGTTTGACCAGATCATAAGTGCACGATTATATCCCACAAGTATGAATATAGAGCATTTTGATGGCTTTAAACGTATGCGGGTGAAAGGTCTGTTCGATAACGTAATAGGTCCTACGATGCCCAAGGATCTATGTACGTTTGAAACAGCGGAAGGAGAAGATGATATAGAGAAGCTTGAGACAGTCTACGTCTACGCATTTCCCAACAGGGCCAACCATTTGATGGCATTTCCTATAATTGACAATGACAGTCAAGACGAACTCATGCCTGAGTCGCCTCAATATATCGAGCTTATGTCATCTCATCCTGAACTCCCGGAAGGTGGAAGGATATTCATGTTTGAATGCTATACTTATCGCGAGCTTAAGGAGGCAATCATGTCGCGCATGGATTCAGTGGTTGTGCTTGCTCCGGAAAGCCTGCGCAAAGACATAGCATCCAGAGTATCCCGTCTTAACCAGTTGTATAATATCTAAAATTAATAATGACATTCAATTGTATAATTATGAGAATAGTTTTAAAAATTGTTGTAGTTCTATCATTTCTTATAAGCGATTTGTTCGCTTTAAACGCTTTCGAGTTTAAAAAGGATTGGACTTATGAGCCGATAATGATAGATGTCCCAAACAGTCCGGAAGGGTTTATATATAGGCATGCACTGTCATGTGGTCCAACCCTTAGCGACTCTTCCTATACACAACAGGAGATAATCCCGTTGTTCGATGTGTATGCAATAAAAGGGAAAAATACGAGATGTGTTGGAGTTGTAAATAGTGTGGAGCCTCCTCGCGTATTGTTTGAGATAGGAAGGGACTCAGGCTCTTTTACTAAATATAATCTGCAAAAAATTGAAGAACTGTTTGAACAGTATGGTTGGGACAGTTCAAAAAATATTAATTATGCTTTTTTCTCTGAACACAAGACTTTCCTGTCTCACGTTGCAGAAAATACTGAAGAAGAAATAAAAAGAATATTGCCTAAGACAGAATGTATAGCTTATGATTTTCATTCTAATTCAGGGCTTTATAAATCGAATGGTGAATTAATGCATGATATATTGACACAGGAAGCTAATCAAGCATTTATAGACAAACAGGCGCGTAAAGCTAAATATAGCCGTTCCACTAAATATTCTGATTTAAGAAAACTCTTTGATGAGAAAGATCCGGAGACTATTGAGTTCGTTTCAAAATATCTGACATGGGCTGGCAAATGGGACAAACAAACGAAACAGCGCATGCAACAGATCAATAAATAATCTCATATAGTTAGAAATAATGAACGGACTATATTAATCTTACAACAAATATAGTTCGTTCATTGCTTAGAGTTTTGTGGTCATAAATTAAAGCACACAAGAATTGGTACAACGATATAAATAATAATGACATGAATATAATTGATAATTTCATATACCAACATTTTGACAATATCTATGCACAAGTAATGAGCGGACCGGATCCAATAAAAAGGAAATACTTGGACACTAAGGATTTCGGAAACAATTTGTGTAAATGGGATTTAGCCGGATATTTAAAAGATCAGTTCTCGATTGAAGAAATTAAACGAAATTTATATGATTCAATACGCCATTTTTTCTATATATGCCTTAATTCATCATCAAATAAAATAAACATAAACAAACAAAATCAATATGCGGGCATTGGGGAGAAAATAAAAAAGCAACTATATCTGGCTTGTCTTCAACATGAGAATCTCATGACATCTGACATTTATGAGAATTATATGGAATTCACTGATCAGGTGATAAAATATATGTTTTTATATCTCAACATAGGAACTGAGGGAGAATTAAGTTCATGTGAGTTGAGGATTAAAAAATTTGGTTTGTTTCTTCAAGAAAAAGGGAAAATAAAGGATGTTTATAAACTTATGAAAGCTATGCAAGCCACACGCAATAGAAAGGCGCATTATGCATATAAGTATAGCACTAACCGAAAAGATTGGCTTGATCAAATCACCTATCTTCTAT
>JAIDJJ010000250.1 GCA_029052265.1 Muribaculaceae bacterium | reverse complement strand
ACGATAATTTGCATATAACCTTAATTTTACGGGATGCGAGCCATCGTATGTATGACCTACCGAAAGCACACCATTGGTACCGTCTGTCTTCACATAATATCCGGTAAATATATTACCTGCCGCTATAATTCCGAGTGCCGCATCCGATGCAAGCCGGGCGGAATATGTGCCGGAATGAACCATATCGGTAGATTTGTTTGTAAGAATCTTATTAGCTGTCGCAGCTCCCTCATTCCCGGAATCCCAAAAATGATCTTCATGTGAATCTCTTGACAGCCCGGGATAAATGACAGTCTTTTCGCCCAACATGGTTGAAGCGGAATATTCCCCCCAGTCTTCAAAGCTCGCATTCGGGATAATAAACTGTGTCTCTGTCTTTACCGTCGCGATTCCCGACTCAAATTCAAATACGCCGTCGGTTTCTGCTCCTGCCACCACCCTATATTCATAGACTGTCGCAGGATTCAGACCTGTAATGGTGACAACCGTATCTATTGATCTTGTGGCATTGATATCTACCGACTGCCACGCTGATGTGCCCTGCGCACGATACTGCAGCTTGGGATTTTCCACATCGTCATTAGTGATAGTCACAGGAATGCTTACTGATTTGGCACTGACTGCAGTAAGATCCTTTTCAAAATCCTCAATCTGGATTATGATCGGGTCTTCATATACTATCGCCGCCTCTGTATTCGCGATCCTCACATCCATGACACCCTTCTTTCCACTGGCATCTTGAGCCTCCACGGTAAGTACATATTCGGTGTCGCGTGCCGGAAGCGAATTGAGAAACGCTGTCGAGAATGTGATGAAGTATTTGTATAGGTTATCTGTTGGATCACCCTTCACAAATGTCACACCTTTTCCTGCCAAGGCTGTTTCCCCGGTTTCGGTAATATCTGACAGTTCAAATTCTGCACTACCCAAAATGCCTTCCACCACAGCGTCATCAGTTGTCAACGTGAGAGAACTGAATCCGCCGTAGGCATACACACGAAGAGTCTTGTCGTTGGCAAACCCTCCGGCGGTACCAATTATCTGTGATCCGACGGAAGGGTCATTGTCGCTCCATGAAAACGCAGGTTTACCTACTATCATGACCTCATCCTCATAAAGATTTTCCTCTAATACAGTGATTGTCAGGAAGGCTCCACCTTCGTCATCTCCCACTGAATTATATTCGAACGACAGACGGTAATTGTGTGCAGGCTGCACATTGTTGATAACCCCCTCCTTGGTAAAGGGATTCCCCTTGCCATTCTTGCCGGAAATCGTATATTTCAAAGAGGTCTCACCGTTAGGCATCATGAAATATCCATAATTCATGATATTATCGGCGGCATACGTCAGTTCTCCCCTGGAATTTCCGATCACAACTTTCAGATCTTCCATGAAACTCGCATCGATAGTGGCTTCATCTATTGAAGCCACCACATTAGCAATCTTGCAACTGATGCTCACCTGCGCTGTGGTTGACGATGACCCGATATAAAAATCAGACGCACCCTTGAAATATCTCTTCGTGAATGAAGCTGATACAGAATCACCAGCCATCGCCTCAGCCACATAACTGCCATAACGGAGAGGGATACCGTCAGACGGTATGCTCTGAGTGCCGATAAACTTGTTGAGCACACCCTTCTCATTGCTTATATAAATCCTGGCATTAGCCTTGAGATCGTTTTCACCGTCTACCGCACGTGTAAGTCTGGAATCCACCTCCACATTCAAGCGAAGCAAGCCTTCGCCCTCATCAGCAAAAGGAGCTTCCGACTTACAGGATTGCATTATCAATCCCGCTGTCAGCACGGCAGCGGAAACGGTATATAATTTAAAAATCTTTTTCATAGCTGCCGTCTTCTATAATACTTCTATTTTTAATTCTTTTGTAATCGTGCCGCTTGCATCCGAAATCTTCAATACGAAAGTATGCACTCCGGAACCCAAAGCACTAAGCATGGGCATGAATCCGGTTATATTAAATTCTACAGAAGACATTCCTTTGACATTTGTCGGGAAGCCTAATCCGGACAAACCGTCCGCAAGATTATCAGGAGTATCCGCGAGGTCAAGATGCTGAGCCAGACCGATACCTTCAAGTTCGGCTGCAGACAACTGTTCCGATTCAATATCAACTGTAAACTCTGTAAATCCGCCTTCAGCCTGACTTTCAATCCTGAGAGCGCACACCAGCCCGTCAGCATTATTGACTTTATCAAGCTCTACCATAGTTCCCGCAGCACCTTCCGGACAATAAGGAGTGACCGTCGGACCGGATTCAGGCG
>JAIDJJ010000025.1 GCA_029052265.1 Muribaculaceae bacterium | reverse complement strand
TCTTTATACCGTGCGCGACGGCGTAAAAGCCAACCCTGAATTTATCCGGGACAATCTTCCGGATCTCGCCGCATCACTGCAAGCCACAATCATAGAAATCCTCACCGACAAGCTTGCCAAGGCTCCTCAGCTTAAAGAGGTAAGACATGTGGCTATCGGGGGAGGAGTGTCGGCAAATTCAGGTGTCAGGGACGCTATTCAAAAATTCTGCGATTGCAGAGGTATAAAGGCATGGATCCCTGAAAGAGCATTCACCACCGACAATGCCGCCATGGTGGCAGCCGCCGGATATTTTAAATTTCTCAAAGGGGAATACTGCGACCTGTCGCTGCCACCCTATTCGAGAGTCTCGGTCTGATCTTTTACCCATATGAATAAGAAAAAGGAATATTCAGAATCCGGAAAAGCGAAAGATCTCCATACCGAGACACGCCATCTGGTAATCTATGGCTATACACGCCAGGAACTGAACAAAATAATAAGACATTTCGAGGCACAACTCCCTGAATTTGTAAAAATCTCGATCGAGACAACCAACCTTGTGACAAAGGTCACACTTACCGGAATCAACTCAGGGCTACAACTGTTGCGTTTCAATGTCAATAGATACCACAGCAATCTTAACCAGATTTTCACCCAAGACGTAGTGGCAACCGAAGATAAGACCGTGGCACAGGTGCTTGGTGAACTTCTTCATGAACGGGAACTGACAGTATCTTGCGCGGAAAGCTGCACAGGTGGAAACCTTGCCCACCGGATAGTACAGGTCCCCGGATCGTCTTCATATTTCCTCGGGAGCGTGGTCAGCTATGCCAATGATGTAAAGACAGACGTCCTGGGTGTGCCGAAAGCCGACATCTCCCGCGACGGAGCCGTCAGCAAGACCGTTGCCGAAGCTATGGCACGTGGCGCGGCAAGACTTATGCGTACGGATTGCGCAATCGCAACCACCGGCATAGCAGGTCCGGAAGGAGGCACCCGCTTCAAGCCGGTAGGAACAGTATGGATTGCAGTAAAGTATGGAGACACTGTCGTAAGTGAATGCATCCATTTCAAAGGAGACCGCAACAATGTGATCGAAAGCGCAACAAACCATGGAATGGTGATGCTCATCAATCTGTTGCGAAACACCTATGAAATGCAGGAGGATGTCAATGATGATTGACATCACCACCTTAGCGACTGCGGCTTCCGCAGAATTTTTTATTTTTTACAACCTAAAGATTTGCACATATTGCAGAATTTAACTAATTTTGCACCCGGTTTGTGGCACATCCTTGAAAGTTGCCGATAAGATGCACCCGGCGACGATATGAGAACTGAGATGGCGGCCTCAAGCCCATACGAGATTTTTTATTCAATTAAAAAACAACAGCC
>JAIDJJ010000249.1 GCA_029052265.1 Muribaculaceae bacterium | reverse complement strand
GATTTTTTTGTAATTTAGCACACTGATAACAGAATTAAATAATTACTCAATTTTATGTGGGTCATATTAGCTTTGGTTTCCGCTCTCTGTCTCGGGTTTTATGACATTTTCAAAAAGCTTTCTGTAAAAGGGAACGATGTTCTCATGGTGCTCATGCTCAATACCGTTTTCGGAGCCCTTTATATGTCGCCGTTCCTGATTGACGGCATTTCTCAGGGAAACTGGGGATTCGGGAACTCTCTCTCCGGGCATCTTCAGATTTTGCTTAAATCTGCAATTGTGTTGGGATCATGGCTATTGGGATATTTTGCAATAAAGCATCTTCCCCTGACAGTGCAGGGACCGATCAACGCCTCGCGTCCCGTCATTGTGCTTGTCGGTGCGCTTCTCATATTTGGAGAGCGGCTCAACTGGATACAATGGCTGGGAATAACTCTCGGTTTTACGTCTCTGTTTTTCATTTCCCGTATCGGTGCCAAAGAAGGTTTCTCGATAAAACATTCTAAATGGATATGGATGTCAATTGGCGCCACCTTTTTAGGAGCTGTAAGTGCGCTTTACGACAAATATCTGTTGAAATCATTCTCTCCCATTGAAGTTCAGGGATGGTATTCTCTATACCAATGCTTTATAATGGTAATCACCATATCGATTATCAAAGGGAATAAGAATCAGATCGGTGACAAATTCGTATGGAGATGGACCATACCGTGTATCGCCCTGTTTCTGACTGTCGCCGACATGGCATATTTCTACTCCCTGTCGCTCGATGGTTCGATGGTGGCAATTGTCTCAATGATAAGAAGAGGAAGTGTGATTGTCAGTTTTCTCTACGGAGTCATCGCCCTTCACGAAAAAAATATAAAGCCAAAGCTGATCGACCTCAGCATCCTCCTCCTGAGCCTCGCCCTTCTCGTCATCGGCTCTCAGTATTGATAAGCAAACTTGATTTCCAAGAGTCTATTGTACGGGTCTGTTTGGAGAATGATGCTCCTATTGCTATAATATCCCTGCCGTCGGAAGCAAACGGAAGCGCATAATTCTTTCTTCCGATCTGCTCCAACGCCTCTTCGGCAGTGCCGTCAAGTTTGAGTTCGATGATGTAATAATATTTTTGGGTTTTGACAAACAAGTCAATGCGACCGTCAGAAGTGCGGTATTCTGTCTGGACATTAAGTCCGACAAGAATCATCAACATAAGTAGAGCGTTATGGACGTTCCTCTCAGACTGCATCTCCATTTCATAAGGGATCGAAGCAAAAAGACTTGTCAGCCGCTTCATGAACCCTTCCACATCACCTGATTCAAATTCAAGCACAAACTGGTAAACATTGAAAGCGACATCCTGTTTTTTGAGAGATGTGTAAAGAGGGAAAAGATATTGCAGAAAACCTCTCTTTACTTCACCATTTGGAATACCTAACGTATATAAGTCAGCAAAAGGATCATATCCTTTTATTGTCAGATACCCACTCTGATAAAACAAAGCTATCGGCTGGGACGAATCAATCTCTATCCCTGTCAACTCTTCACGAGTACATTTCACATTGAAAAAAGCATTCAGATCTATGCCGTATTTTTTAAGAGGTTCTATCAGTACAGTAGGTTTTCCTCCTGAATCAATCCAGAAATTCTCCGTACGACAGCGGTCTAATGCCTGCAAGAGAGAAAAAGGATTGTAAATATCTTCAGCACCTTCCGAGAAATGATAGCCGTCATACCATTTTTTCAAAACAGATTTTACCTGACCTATATTCCAACCCCAGTTTTCAGCATACTTGTGAAGCCCAAACCGGAAATTATTATCAAGTTCAGACTCAGATATTCCACAGATGGCATTATATTGTTTTAAAACAGAAATGTCTTGTATATTATTAAGACCGGAAAAAATTGAAACTTTCCCGAATCTGGAGACTCCTGTCAAGAAAAGAAGGTGGATAAATTCTGCACAACTTTTAAATCCGGAATAAAAAGTAGCCAATTTATTTCGGTTGGCTTCAAATTTATCCTTATCATCAAGAGTATTCACCAATGGTTTATCATACTCATCTACAAGAATGACAACCCGTTTGCCTGTTGTTTCAAAAGCTTTTCTGATCACATTCCTAAGCCGGGTTGAAAAATCGGCAAAGCAATCAACGTGCACATTATATTTTTCTTCCCATTCTTTCAAGTGTGTGTCTAAAGCCCGGTCAATGGCATTCGATTCATAATATCCCCACGCATTAAGATCAAGATAAAACACAGGGTGCGCCGCCCAGTCCCATTTTAATGAATCGGCGGCAAGACCGCAAAAAAGATCTCGCCTTCCTTCGAAAAAATATCTCAAAGTAGACAAAAACAGGCTTTTTCCAAAACGTCGTGGCCGACCCAAGAAGAAATATCCACCGCGTAGAAAATATTTCAGAAAACCGGTTTTATCAACATAGAGCCAGTTACCTGTAATTATTTTCTCAAAATTCTGTTCGCCAATCGGATAATATACTTCTTCCATAGTCGTCAATTTAAGGTTCAATCGGATTGCAATCAAGTTTATTACAAAAACCAATCTTACATAAATTCCACATCTCCAACAAAATTACATCATTTTTACC
>JAIDJJ010000248.1 GCA_029052265.1 Muribaculaceae bacterium | reverse complement strand
GGTCAGACATCTGGAAAAGATTTTTGGGGATCAAGGTTTGCAGCAGGACCAAAAGGTGAGATAATCGCAATGGCTTCCGACAATTCTCCGGAAGAATTTATTGTGGAAATTGATAAATTGCGCACTGAAAATGTACGTCATTGGTGGCCATTTCTACGCGACAGAAGAATAGATTTTTACAATGGTCTGACATCCCGGTTCCTTGATTGAAATAAAAAAACTCTTTCTATTCAATAGAAAGAGTTTTTTTCAATTATCCTCACTTTATCTTTGTAGCGCCTTGAATCTTAATTTTTTGTTTTAACTCTTGACGGATTGGCGGGAAACCATCCTTTCCTTACCCTTTCAACCTGCTCGGAAACTTCCTTGATACTCCAAAATGAGCTGAATGAAGCTACACCTAAAAGCGCTGACGCCACAACTCCATCCACAGCAAGCGAACCAATCAAAAACAAAATGCCGGCACCTAAAAACCACCATTTAATCTTTTCTCCAAAATAATATTCTCCCTTGATAACAAGGGGATGATAAAGCCCTATGATTAGAAAGGTACAGAGTCCGACAAATAGCCCCTCCAACCTATATTCTGATAAAAATTCAAGCATTGTATTCATATTTAAAAATTTAACATAAAATTGATATTCCCTGTCATATTTCTACACATACAGACAATTAACTCATCCCGATAATGGTAAACTATAATTATCATTGATCCGGATGAAATTAGAGATCATACCCCGCGTTGCTTATTCAATGATATTAAATAATCTCAGACAGTCCAAACAGGACTCTTCCGCTCTGCAAAACATTCCGATAATATTGGAGAGAAAGGAGTGTCGAGGATTCTCGCATCTGACGGACATCCCTTCACACAGGCACAACATTTGATACAAAGCGACGCATCTATAATATTGAAATCGCTTGAAATAGCACCGGTAGGACACATATCGACACATGCCCCGCATTCAGTACACAACTCTTGCCTGATCTGCGGAACCAATTTAACCGGAGATACCTTTTGACTCTCCTGATACTTTTTTATGAAATCATAAAATTTCATCAAAGAGTCTCCGGAAATCATATGATCATGCAATGCGCTCACATCAACAATAGATCTGTTTCCTGAAAAAATCTTCTCGGCAATCGAAAATCCAAATTCTCTTGCAGATTCAAGATCTTCATGATCAGGACGTCCCGGAGCAACCGGATATCTGTCTCTTATAAAAATCTCCGAGCAAACGAGACCGAAGTAGAT
>JAIDJJ010000247.1 GCA_029052265.1 Muribaculaceae bacterium | reverse complement strand
GACTGAATAAATATCATAAAGATGATGACAAAGACCTCAATGACAAGACAAAATAAATTTTAAACAGTTTCTTAGATCCGCACATCCAAGACCGGATCTGATCTCCCGACAAAGAGATTTCATAAAAAAGTTTCCGCACGGCGACATCACCCTCGAAGCATGATGTCATCGTGCGGAAACTTTAATTTTCCCTTTAAAAAGGGAAAATTTTCAAAAATTATCACTTTTTAAAGGGAAAATATTATAGAATTTGTCACTTTTTAAAGGGATTTTTCAATATCCGCAGTTAAAATGCCGGAATCAAGCTATCCCGAAGAGGAATATTACAGCGTCAGAAGTATGATGAGCTGTGCTATGACCACCCGTATGAACATCCCAAGAGGATAGACCGTGGCATATGCAACGGCGGCATCATCACCCTTGATATTATCGGATGCATAGGTGAGTGCCATAGGGTTTGCCATAGAGCCGCACAGCACCCCGCAACTGCTGCCGAAATCAAGATGTCCGGCACGCAGACACACCACTCCCATTATCAGAACGGGAAGCACGGTTATCACAAACCCGAGCCCTACCCAGATCAGTCCGTCGCCCTGCATAAGGGTGTCGAAGAAACTGCCCCCCGCCTCCAGTCCGAGGCAGGAAAGATAGAGCGACAGCCCTATCCCGCGCAGCATCAGGTTGGCTGAACGTGTGGTATATGTAATCATATGCCATGCGGGTCCGTAACGCCCGATAACGATACCCGCCACGATAGGTCCCCCTGCAAGACCTAACTTCACCGGGGCGCTCATCCCCGGCATGAAAATAGGGATGGAACCTAACAGTAAACCGACAAGAATACCGATAAATATCACAGCCATATTCGGGTCGTTGAGCGAAGCCGACTGATTGCCCAACACTTTCGCCACATTATCGAGCGACTTTGCCTCCCCTACTACGGTAAGCCTGTCGCCGAGCTGAAGCACCAGCCCGGGGTTAGCGAGAAGCTGCACACCGCTGCGGCTCACACGGCTTATGTTGATGCCATAACTGTTGCGCAGCCGGAGGGAACCTAATTTCTTGCCGTTTATCTCCGGGCGAGTCACGGTGATATGGCGCGATTCCAGTTGACTGTCGATGGCATTCCAGTCGATCTCATCGTTGTTCCAGTCTTCATTCTCATGCTCCCCGAAAAGCATCGTCACCACAGGGACATCCTTTTCAGTGGTAGCCACAAGCACCCGGTCGTTTTCCCTTAGTTCAAGTTCCGAGGTCGGTATCGTCACCTTTCCGTCGCGCCAAAGCCGCGAGATCACAAAACTGACTCCGACAAGAGAAGCCGCCTCCTTGACAGTCTTATTGAAAAGAGCCGGATTCACCACTTTAAAAGCGTCGATGTGGGTCTTGTTGGCGTCTTCATGCTCCGGCACCGCAAGATCCGCCGGACGCGCCACAAACCGCCTGAGAAATATCATCCCGAGAATAACCCCCACCACACCCAAGGGATAAGTGACGGCACAGCTCAAAGCCGTCGCGCTCACCGGAAGCCCGACCTGCTGCAGAGTCTGCTGGGCTGCGGCAAGGGCAGGCGTGTTGGTAGTGGCTCCGCAGAGCACGCCGACCATATCAGCCATCGGAAGTCCGAAACCGTAGCTCATGGCAATAGCCATCGCCGTGCCGATTACCACAACCCCGAGACCAAGAAGATTCAGCTTCACACCACCTTTCTTGAACGAACTGAAAAAGCCGGGACCTACCTGAAGACCAAGTTCATATACAAAAAGTACCAATCCGAAATTCTGGGCGAAAAGCAGCATGTCGTGATTTATCGACAAGCCTACATGCCCCGCGAAGATACCGGCGAAAAAGACCCAGGTCACCCCCAGGGAAATTCCTTTCACCCGTATCTTGCCGAGACCCAGCCCTACGGCGATTATGACCGCAATGATTATCACCGCCTGTATCGGAGTCTCCTCAAACAATATGGACCGTAACCATTCCATTCTTACGCAACATCAGGCATCAAGAGCCTGTTCAAGATCATTGATTATATCATCTACATCCTCAATTCCAACAGAAAGGCGCACAAGGTCGGGAGCCACGCCTGCGTCGCGCAACTGTTCGTCGGAAAGCTGGCGGTGGGTATGGCTTGCCGGATGGAGCACGCAGGTACGCGCGTCTGCCACATGTGTGACTATCGCTATGAATTTGAGCTTGTCCATAAACTCAATTGCATCTTCGCGTGTGCCTTTCAATCCGAAAGAGATCACTCCGCATGTGCCGTTGGGCATCTGCTTCTTTGCAAGCTCATAATATTTGCTGCTTTCAAGACCGGCATAATTCACCCAGCTCACCTTGGGATGTTTCTCCAGCCATTGAGCCACCTTCAGCGCGTTTTCACAATGACGGGGCACACGGAGATGAAGTGTCTCCAGTCCTATGTTGAGAAGGAAGGAATTGTGTGGCGACGGGATCGAGCCGAGGTCACGCATAAGCTGTGCGGTAGCCTTGGTTATAAACGCTGCTTTCCCGAATGCTTTTGTATATGTCAGCCCGTGATAGGATTCATCGGGGGTGGTAAGTCCGGGGAATTTTTCGGCATGAGCCTCCCAGTCGAAATTTCCACTGTCTACAATAGCTCCCCCCACACTTGTGGCATGTCCGTCCATATATTTTGTAGTGGAATGGGTCACTATATCCGCCCCCCATTCAAACGGACGGCAGTTGACGGGAGTAGGGAAAGTATTGTCCACAATCAACGGCACTCCGTGAGCGTGTGCCACACGGGCAAATTTCTCTATGTCAAGGATGTCATTGCTGGGATTAGATATCGTTTCGCCAAAGAGGAGTTTCGTGTTCGGGCGGAATGCAGCGGCGATCTCCTCCTCCGTGGAGTCCGGGCTTACAAACGTGCAGTCTATCCCCATCTTTTTCATCGTGACAGCAAAAAGATTGAACGTGCCGCCGTAGATGGCAGACGAACATACGAAATGATCGCCGCTTTCGCAAAGGTTGAACACTGCATAGAAGTTGGCAGCCTGCCCTGAAGAAGTCAGGATGGCAGCCACGCCCCCTTCAAGTTCCGCAATCTTCGCAGCCACGGCATCATTCGTGGGATTGGCAAGACGGGTATAGAAATAACCGTTCTCTTCAAGATCGAACAGACGCGCCATCTGTTCGGAAGTGGAATACTTGAAAGTGGTGCTTTGATAGATGGGGAGCACACGAGCCTCCCCGTTGCCGGGCTTCCAGCCTCCCTGCACACATACGGTGCCGGCATTTAATTTCTTTGCCATTATAACCTATTTTTATTGTCTTGATAAGAAAAAGAGTAAAAACAACACTTGTTGCAATGGAGTTGTTTTAACAACTCTATTGATTCCCAATCCTAAACCACACTGCAAAGTTAATCAATAATCTTGAATAAGAACAAACAACGTCATCCGCGCCAATAAAAATACGTATGCCCCTTGAGATTAAAAAAGAAAGAATTGTTTATCGCTTATCTCCACGGCGGTGGCTGAATATGATCCTTCTCTAAGGCGATCGGAATTGGTTTTCGCCCGGACCTCTACCTCCTTTAAAAATATCCCCTTTTCTCATCTCTAATAGGGATTAACCGTAGATCTTGAAAAAAGCTCAATTTCTATTCCCATAAAATTGTCTTTTCCCGAAAAAAATCGCTAATTTTGCAGTTGTCAGTTGAGAGTAGGTTTTCTATACAGCGGATAAAAAATTTGTAATTTCGCATCAAATTATACTAAGTCAACAACTAAACTTATAATTTTAACTTCTATGTTAAATAACAAGAACAACACCTTTATTAAGCGTGTCTTTCTTATTGTCTGGATTATTACATTATGCATTGGAGTCAGTTCTTGCTCTGATGAACCAGATGGCGGAAAAGAAGTCAGAGTACTTATAGAAGCAAATACCGATTCCCCAATAAGAGTATCTGGCGTCGGAGAGTCTTCACAAACTGGATTGGTAATACGCAGAAAATTTGAAAACACGTTTTTTACCGATAGATATTCGCTGTCTATAGAAGCAAGATGTGATGACCCAACAACTTTAATAACGATTTCCGTGTGGGTAAACAAAAAATTCAAAACGAAAGTTTTCGGCAACTCCCTTGTAACAACAGGCGATTATCTGAAATAACATTTCACCACACGGTTATGACAACATACGTCAAAATATAAGGCATTTTATCATCCAACAATTGAACAACAACGGGCTCAACCCACAAAAGTTGAGCCCGTATTATTAATTAATTATACGGAATCATAATAATATATACCGCCAAGCGCAAGAATGATTACCAAACCCAGGCAGTAAACAAAAGGTGCTCCCAATGCCAAAACAAGCAAGACAGCCGCCAATATATGTCGGTATTTTGTTGCCATTGTCTCAAAATTTGTATAGGTTATGCAATCTTTATTATATTATGCAATCATAATTCAGACATCAATAGCAAAAATACATATTTTTTCAGATTCCTCAAACAATCATTCAGAAAAATCAGAAATTAAAGTTTTGAGGCAATTG
>JAIDJJ010000246.1 GCA_029052265.1 Muribaculaceae bacterium | reverse complement strand
CCGGGAAACCATACGTGGAGGATCAGGACTCATTGTCGGCTATTGGAGCTTTGATGAATGAATAAGCGATTTGTATTGAGCTGGGTATATAGACCGTGCCTCTGCGGGGTTATGGAGTTATTTCAGCCAGGCTGCTTATCGCAACAGCAACACTCAGGTGCGTCTTCTTGTTTTCGGAGGTAAGGAGAAGACATATATGGCGTGGGACTATGCTTCTCTTGACGATATGAAGAAATTCGGACGCCGCTATAACCCTTGCGGTCAGTATACGGATAAAGACGGCAATATAGCTTATTATCAGGATCAGAATGATAATTATATCCAGCATCATTTCCAGCTTCTTCTGTCGCAGCATATAGGAGACAGGTGGAATCTTAACGCCGCTCTTCATTATACTGCGGATAAGGGATATTATGACCAATACAAGACAAACAGGACTTTGAAAGAGTACGGTCTTTCAGATTATTATGACAAAGATGGAGAACGTATAAGCAAATCGGACCTTATTAGATTGAAAAACAATGTAAATGATTTTTATGGGGCGCAGGTATCTATTAATTATCGCGACTATAAATGGAATGTGTCAGGAGGATTGTCCGCCACGAATTTCCATGGTCACCATTTCGGACAGGTGAAGTGGGTGCGTAATTATGAAGGACCGATCGACCCTTTGCAAAAGTATTATGACAATACCGGCGACAAATATGATATCAACGCTTATATGCGCGCCACATATGATATGAGCGATTCATTTTCTGTGTTTGCCGATCTGCAATACCGTCATATAGATTACAAGATTCAGGGAGAGTCTGACAATTATGATTGGAATACGGAGTCTCCGGCGGCGCTTGACATACATCGCAGATGGAATTTTTTCAATCCTAAACTCGGTGTCAACTATGTCAGCGGCAATCATCGCGCGTTTGCATCATGGGCAGTGGCGCAGAAGGAGCCTACTCGCGATAATTTCACAGACGGCGATCCGCACCATATGCCGGAATCTGAGCGTCTGAATGATTTTGAAATCGGGTATGCATTCAACCACAGAATTTTTTCATGTGGAGTCAACCTCTATTATATGTTGTATAAGGATCAGCTCGTGGCAACAGGCGAACTGTCGGATACCGGCAATCCCATAAGTGTGAATGTGCCGGATTCTTACCGAATGGGTGTGGAAGTGCAGACAATATTTAAGCCCGCCGAATGGTTTGAATGGCAGTTCAATCTTACATGTTCGCGCAACAGAATTAAGAATTTTGTGGAATATATTTATGAGGATGAATGGACAAACCCGATCTCTTTTGATCTCGGGAGTACTCCGATTTCATTTTCTCCCGATCTGATTTTCAACAATACTTTCTCATTCAATTATAAAGGGGGAGAATTGGCGTTGCGTAGCAATTATGTAGGCAGGCAATACATGACGAATGCACATAGTGAAGACGCCCGTCTCGATGCTTATTTCATTTCTGATCTGCAACTGGGTTACAGCTTTAAGAAAATTGCCGGGATGAAGGAACTGAAACTTGGACTGACAGTGTATAACGTCTTCAACAAAAAATATTTTAACAACGGTTATGCCGGTGCAGGATACTATGTGGAAAACGGAGAGAAAGTTATCTATCGCTATGCCGGATATGCGGCACAGGCTCCGGCGCATTTAATGGCAACAGTTACATTAAGATTCTGATTATGGATTTCGGAACAGTTCGCGAACTTCTTGGATTTTGTGTGGGGATACTTTATCTGTGGTGGGAATATCATGCCGATTCAAAGGTGTGGCTTGCATCTGTCGTCATGCCTTTGATCTCGATGTGGATTTATTTTTCAAAAGGATTGTATGCAGATTTCGCAATCAATATATATTATCTCGCAATAGCAATATATGGTTTTGTTGTCTGGACCAGAGGTGGTGGAAAAAAACGGCACCGGGAGCCGGATCACGATGAGGAGACAACAGAGTCCGCTCCGCGCAAGATATCGCATATCGGATTGAAGATGGCATGCATGGCAGTATTGGCGGCATTGTTGATGTGGTGGGGAATATGGTGGGTGCTTGTGACGTTTACGGATTCAAATGTGCCTGTGGCGGATTCGTTCACAACCGCGCTCTCAGTGGTAGGGCTATGGATGCTTGCCCGGAAATATGTAGAACAATGGCTTGTATGGTTTGTAGTGGATATAGTCTGCAGCGCACTTTATTTATATAAGGGTCTTCCGTTCTATTGTATTCTTTATGCAATATATACAGTGATAGCGCTTTTAGGTTATCGAAAATGGATTTGTCTGATGAAATCAGGCTTGTGAACCGACGGGTGATAACTGAAGGGATATGCATACCGGGGTTGTGGCTACTGAAAAATTTTCATAAATTTGCAAAAAAATACAAGGAAAATGAAATTTGAAGATATCCTTACAAACGACGATTTGCTGGATGCGCTTTATGATATGCATTTTGATGAGTGTACCCCCATACAGGAAATGGCAATCCCGCCTGTGCTTGAGGGTCGGGACCTTCTTGCCGTGGCTCAGACGGGCACAGGCAAGACCGCCGCTTATCTTCTGCCTGTGATCGAAAGGCTTGTCAACGACAATTATCCTCAGGACCATGTCAATTGTGTAGTTATGGCTCCTACCCGCGAATTGGCACAGCAGATCGACCGTCAGATGCAAGGATTCGCTTATTTCATGCCTGTAAGCAGTATGGCAATCTATGGAGGCACAGACGGAAATACCTACGAGCAGCAGAGAAAGGGATTGAAGATGGGGGCAGATGTTGTCATCGCCACTCCCGGCAGGCTCCTTGCCCATTTGAGCATGGGATATGTGGATCTGTCGAAAGTGTCATTCTTTATTCTTGATGAAGCTGACCGTATGCTCGACATGGGTTTCTTTGATGATATCATGCAGATTGTGGGACATCTTCCGAAGAACAGGCAGACATTATTGTTTTCCGCCACGATGCCTCCTAAAATACAACAGATGGCGTCGCAGATTCTCACCAATCCTGCGGAGGTCAAGCTTGCCGTGTCCCGACCGGCGGATAAGATCAAACAGCGTGCCATAGTCTGTTATGAGGCTCAGAAGCTTCCTATTCTTGAGAAAATGTTTAAAGAGAATCCTCCGGAGAAGGTGATTGTCTTTTCATCATCCAAACTTAAAGTGAAGGAGCTTGCGAAATCACTCAGAAGACAGAAAATCAAGGTAGGGGAGATGCATTCGGATCTTGACCAGAAAGTGCGTGAAGATGTCATGCTTGATTTTAAAGCTGGAAAAATCAAGGTGGTGGTGGCGACAGATATCATTTCCAGGGGAATCGATATAGATAATATAGAGACAGTCATAAATTATGACGTGCCTCATGAAGCGGAAGATTATGTTCACCGCATAGGGCGGACCGCACGGGCAGACCGGGAGGGCAGTGCCTATACATTCATCAGTGAAAGGGAAAGGAGGCATTTCAGGATGATAGAAAAATTTCTTAGAAAAGAAGTTGAAAAATTGCCTGTGCCTGAAGAATTTGGAGCAGTCCCGACCTACGATGACAATTGCCGGGATGCCAAAGAGAATGGCAAAAGCAAGAGAAGGTATTCCAGAGTAAAAGGAAATAATAAAAAAGGGAATGGCGGAAACCATCCCCGAAATAATAGAAATAAAAGTCAAAATAACCGGAAAGTGTCGGACAATAAAGGCGTGCAACATCAAAATGGTTAGACAGTCTCCTTGCCTGTCTTCATTTTAGCAGCTTCGATCCGATTTTGGTGACGCATCAGTTGCCATGAATTTATAATGTTCTGCCATGCCACATATGATGCCGGAGCCAGGGAAGCGATGGGATTGAGATAGGCGAGCGCAAGCCATACCGCCAGCACAGTGTTTTTTTGTCCCAGTCCTTGTCCTCCGGCAACCTTGTCGCCGAACTTGCCTCCTATTATTCTTCCAATCTTGAATTGCAGAAGACATGCTATCAAGGCGCCTATGGCGAGCAATATTATGGTAAGGGTTGACGAAGGGGTCCAGTTTTTAATTGCGAAACTCACGCAGCTTCCGACAACGATGAAAAGAGATACCGCCCAAAGATAAAAAGAGAGCTGTTGCATCCCCACAATTCTGGAATGTACCTTAGGGAGACAATATCTCAAGATCAAAGCAAGGACCAGAGGCATTACTATAAGAGGGAATACCTGAGAAAGAATCAGTTTGAATGAATCAAGAAATGTGATTTCATGATGCTCTCCTATCGCTGCAAAAACAAGTGGACCGGCAATCGCCACAACAGCGTTGCACATCAGGCTATATGTTGCCACTTTTGATATGCTTCCGCCGAGCATGGATGTTATGACAGGTGCAGCTGTCGCAGTCGGAATAAAGAAGCATATGAATACGCCTTCCGCGAGGGTTCTGTTCCAGAAAAATGTGATGCCATATGCAGCTGCGGCGAGTATTATCTGGGCTACCAGAAGAGTCATCTCAAACTTATTGGGCTTGAAATCCGAGATCTGAAGCTTGCAATAAGTTATGAATAGCATTGTGAAGATGAGATATGGCGACAAGAATGTCAGATGTCCCATCCATTGATAGAAAACAGCTCCCCCCACCATCGCGATGGGGAGCATAAGTGTTTTAAATTGTGATTTTTTAATAGAATGTTTCATCCCGGTCAGAGATTTTCAATAAGCATTTTAACTACATTGAATGTTTTCTGAGGTGCCTCTTGCCAGAAATTCTGATACTGGGAAATATTTTCCCCTTCTCCGGGAGTGTCGCTGACGACCCTGATGATATTAAAAGGAGTGGATGATGTGTAACAAGCCTGGGCAATTGCTGCAGATTCCATATCCACCGCCTGCACATCAGGAAATTTAGTTCTGATGAATTGAATTTCTTCATGGGTGGATATGAATTTGTCACCGGTACAAATCAGTCCGAATCTTATGCCACCTTCATTTACAATAGTCTTGGCAAGCTGAATAATGTTGGGGGCGGGAGTGAAGAATAGCGGACATCCGTCAGCCTGTCCATAATTTGTCCCGGGACCACACCACACATCATCGTAAGCGACACGATCAGCCACAAGAACAGATCCGATAGGAATTCCGGCTCCACCTGCAACTCCGCTGTTTATTACCAGATCAGGATTAAATTCCTTTATAAGCATGGAAGCGTTGAGGGCAGCGTTTACTTTGCCAATGCCACATTTGGCAGCATATACCTCATGCGCACTGATTGTGCCATGTTCAAGCAAACCGTTTTCGTATGACAGCACTTCCGGGTTATCTAAAATATTCTTAATAAGCTGCAATTCTTTATCCATGGCAGCTAAGATCAATATTTTCATATCGTGCAATATTTTAATTAATATATGTAAGGGTAGATACGGTTAATGTCTGACGGTCATACGTCGATAGTTGCTACCGCGGAATGATATTTTGCAATGTTTGATGCCTTTTTGATCGCTTTCCAAGACTTTCTGCCGATCTCATTTTCTGCATATTCCCAAAAAGGTTTGATCTTGGATATTATCTGACTGTCGCCACATAGTGTTGCAGAATAATAATCAAGAAGTATCCTGTGAAATCTGATCATTTCCGACACCCGTTCAGCACGGCTCCATTCTTTCCCTGAAAGATATTCTTTGATAAGCGAGGGTCGTGCGAGGAGTCCGCGCCCGATCATGATTCCTCCAATTCCGGGGAATTTGTCAAAAATGTTGTCAATATCTTGCGGGGTATGTATCTCTCCATTGAAAACTACAGGATTAGCGCTTTCATTTAATATTTTTGCAAACTCATCAAAGTATAAATCGCCGGAATACTGTTGCCTTGCAACTCTGGGGTGTACTGCAATATGGGTCAGCTTTGTATGATTTAAGGAATCAATAAGCTGTCTCCACTCATCGGGAAGATTGAGCCCGAGACGTATCTTGACGGAAAAAGAGATCTCGTCATTTTCATTGACAGTCTTTGCAACAGCTTTTGCCAGCTCTTCGTTGGCAACGGTTGCGGCGCCTCTTCCGTGCCCGGTCTGCAGAGGGAACGGACATCCCATGTTCAGATCAATTTCATGTACACCTTTGTTTTTCAGAATCTGAACAAGTGTGGAGAGCTCTTCCTCGTTTCGGAAAATAATCTGAGGAATAAGATGTGTACCTTCGTTCAATTCTGAAGAAAAATCTTTGAGGTCGCGCGATCTCAAATCTCCTCTTTCAAGACGGATAAAGGGGGTATAATAGTTTGTCTCCGCGCCATATATGTCGGCGTGGAAGTGTCTGTATGGGGCATCCGTATGTCCTTGTACAGGCGCGAAATGATAAATCATGATGACAATTATTTATTGGGTAAGAAAGTGAAGCAGACTGCTCCTACCAGACAAAGGAAAGCCGCGACGTGATTCCAGTGTAATTTCTCGCCGGAGAAGAAAAACATGGCGAGGATCGTAAAAACAGAAAGAGATATCACTTCCTGAATGATTTTCAGCTGGAACAGAGAAAATGGACCGCCGTTTTCGGAATATCCTATACGGTTGGCGGGAATCATGAAGCAGTATTCAAGCAATGCCACCCCCCAGGAGAATAGTATCACTATAAAAAGCGGCCAGTCTTTGGAGATTCCTGAAGACTGTAGTTTTAAATGACCGTACCATGCCACAGTCATAAATACATTTGATATTACAAGGAGAATAACGGTTACTAAATATGCTTTCATTGCTGTCGCCTTCAAATATTTTGCAAAATTACAGAAATAAATCCACATATGGTAACAAAGATGTTGCTTAAACTTTTAAAAGTTTAATTTTGTAGATTCAGGCTTCATAAACACACACTGTTCTTACATTTTGAGGGAAGTGTGTAACGATGTTTTTTGAAACTATGAGATAATTGAGAATAATGAGTACGGCGATACGGCAGGCTGAGAGAGAATTGAAAGTAATCGATATAGAGTGAGACCGACAGGGCTGTCTTAAAATGAAAAAATTGTGAATCAGAACTCTGTTGGCTGCCTGTGCCTAATATCTTGTGTCAAGATTGTTTATGCGCGATTTTTTGATTAATTTTGTAGCTTGAAATCAGGCAGGTTGAATATTTCCCTGTATAGGGACGAATCTTCGTATGAGGGAAATGTTTGGTCGGCAGCAATAAATTATGAAAATAATGAATATCCGAGAAATTACTGAAGGCATTCTTTATGTGGGTGTTAACGACAGAAATACAGATAGATTTGAGGGTCTGTGGCCTCTTCCTTATGGAGTGAGCTATAATTCCTATATTGTTAAGGGATCAGGAAAGATCGCACTTATAGACAGTGTTGAGATCGGTACTGTAAGAGATTATATTAATTCAATAGGAGCTCAGATCGGAACGATGGCTCCGGATTATCTTGTGGTCAATCATATGGAGCCGGATCATTCCGGAGGTATACCTGTGGTGCTTGCCAACTATCCTGAAATCAAGATCGTTGGCAACCGTCAGACTATTTCCATGGTGAAAGGTTTTTATCATGTCGAGGACAGCCGTTTTATAGAAGTCAAAGATGGAGATGAGATTGATCTCGGAGGAAAGACATTGAAGTTCTATTTGACCCCTATGGTGCATTGGCCGGAAACGATGATGACCTATGTAATAG
>JAIDJJ010000245.1 GCA_029052265.1 Muribaculaceae bacterium | reverse complement strand
TCTGGTATGATAGATTTCTATTATACGTGACAGTGTGTCTTCGATATTGCCGGCGTTCACATTCTCGTATTTAAGGAACTCCTCTTTGAGGATTCCGTTGACGCGTTCGGCGATGCCGTTGTTACGGGGATCATAGCCTTCGGTCATGCTTATCTGCATCTTACGCCGGTTGAGAATAGCAACATAAGCCTTGGCGCAGTATTGAAGCCCTTTGTCGGAGTGGTGGATTGGCCTGTCACCCTTACGGCATTGTTTCAAGGCCATGCGGAGCGCGGCTACGGCGTTCTCATGACGCATGTTGTCAGCCACAGACCAGCTGACAATCTTTTTTGAGTAGACGTCAGTGATGAGGAACAGATAGTGGAAGCCATCTTCCTTGCCCAGCCATATATAGGTTATATCTGCCACCCACAGCTGATTGATTCCTGTCGGCACGAAGTCCTTGCGTAAATCAGGATACACCCTCAGTCCATGGTCGGAAAATGTGGTGCGCGTGCGGTGTATACGCTGTTTTATAAGCAGATTCTGCTCCCGCAGAAGCGAGAACAGTGAATCCCTGCCCATATCGATACCGTAATCACGTTTGAGCACTACCTGTAATTTCCGTCCACCCATGCCGGGCATGTCAATCCGGATCTGATGGATGCATTCCAGAATACGGTCCTTGTCCACGGCCTCCTCGAATGATCTCTGATGATAGGAGTACCACGCTTGTTTCGTAATACCAAGCAGCTCGCACGCGCCGGCGACTCCAATGTCATGGCGCATACGCAAGCGGTCCGCTACTTGGTATTCGATTTTTTTGACTGCGACGGTTTTACAAGCTTGCGGTATTCAACGAGCTGTTCCTCAAGGAACTCCCGCTTGATGGCATCTTTCTTCTGCAACGCTTCAAGACAGGCGACTTTCTTTAGCGCCGCATCGAGTTCACGTCGCAGCTGCTGTTCAATCTTGTCGGTGTCGCTTTTGGGGAGAGAGGTTTTCTCTGGCATGGGGCGTTTCTTTTTCCTTGATTTATCCGGAGTCATTGCTGTGGCTCCCATTCGGCGCAGCCACTTGCCAAGACTGCGGCGTGTGCCGCGATAGTCCGGAATTTCATTGACTAATTTAAATAACGTCCCGGAAGGAAGATTTATTTCCTTCTCTACCTGATCGAAGCCTTTTGTGCT
>JAIDJJ010000244.1 GCA_029052265.1 Muribaculaceae bacterium | reverse complement strand
CGTAGAGGACGCCTTTGAAAGGCACCCCTTCCGCGACAAGCCCGTCGGCTGTGCGCCTGATAATTTCTCAAAGAGCTTTCTCTCGGATTTCGTCAGTGATAAACGGCACCGGTGAGTATGCCCCCATGCCTCCGGTGTTGGGACCTTTGTCACCGTCAAACGCACGCTTGTGGTCTTGCGCCATGGCAAGGGGATAGACCTTATTGCCGGAGACCACACACATGAAAGAGAATTCAGGTCCGTCAAGGAAATCCTCAACAACAACTCTCCCTTTTCCGAATGCGGAGTCAAGAAGCATGTCGCGCAAGGCTGCTTCTGCCTCTTCATATGTCAGAGCCACGACAACACCTTTTCCGGCTGCAAGACCGTCATATTTTATGACAGCCGGCAATGGACGGTTTTTTACATACTCCCATGCTTTATCGAAATCATCGAATGCTTCGTAAGAGGCGGTGGGAACATTGTATTTGGTCATTATTTGCTTTGCAAACTCTTTGCTGCTTTCAATGCGAGCCGCTGCCTTTGTAGGTCCGAACGCTTTAAGTCCCTCTGCTTCCAAGGCATCCACAAGCCCGACAGCGAGAGCCGCCTCAGGACCGACCACAGTCATGTCGATACCGTTGTCGCGGGCAAAAGCTACGAGGCTGTCAACGTCCTCCACTCCGATAGCCACACATTCGGCATCTTCTGCAATTCCGGCATTACCGGGTGCGCAAAATATTTTTGCAACCTGTGGAGAGCGGGCGAGAGCCTTGACGATCGCATGTTCGCGACCGCCGCTTCCCACCACAAGTACTTTCTTGCTTTTTTCCATATACCTGTTTTATTGTTTTGTCGGCGGGGTCCGGTGTTTATATGACAAGACCTTTGTGGAGTCTCCTTGCGGATCCTGAACTTTAAATAAACACCGTCCCCTGAATCCTTACAGAAGCTTAATGCTTGAAATGACGCATTCCGGTGAATAGCATCGTGATCCCTTTCTCATTGGCAACCTTGATTGAATCTTCATCGCGGATACTTCCGCCGGGCTGAACAATTGCAGTCACCCCATATTTTGATGCGAGTTCAACAGTGTCTCCGAATGGAAGGAATCCGTCGGATGCAAGCACGAGACCCTCGGTGATGCCTGCCGCTTTTGCCTCTTCGAGAGCTATTTCAGCAGAACCGACACGGTTCATCTGTCCGGCGCCGACGCCGGCGGTGGCACCGTCTTTTACTACCACGATGGCGTTGCTCTTCACATGCTTTACGATTTTCCAACCGAAATCCATTTCTTCAAGTTCCTTCTCGGAAGGCTTGCGCTCGGTCACACACATATCAGCCGTAATGTCTTTGCAATCCACATCGGAATCTTGTACGAGCATACCGCCGTTGACGCCCACATATTGTTTCTGTGGAGTCTTTACATTGTCCATCTTCACTTCGAGGAGGCGTAGATTTTTCTTTGAAGCAAGCACTTCCAGTGCTTCCGGTTCAAACGCGGGAGCCATTACAATCTCCAGGAATATGGGTTTCATTAGCTGTGCCACCTCTGCGGTGAGAGGGCGGTTCATGGCAACGATGCCTCCATAGATACTAACTTTGTCGGCTTCGTAAGCTCTTGTCCATGCTTCGAGGAGATCTTTCCCTATGCCGGCACCGCAAGGGTTCATATGCTTCAGGGCGCAGCAGAACGGCTCGCTAAACTCCCTTACAATATTGAGGGCTGCATTGGCATCCTGAATGTTGTTGTAGCTTAATTCCTTGCCGCCGAGTTGCTTTGCATGTGCCACGGAATATGACACTTCTTCAGGAGCACGGTAGAAAGTGGCAGCCTGATGCGGGTTTTCTCCGTAACGGAGAGTCTGGATGGCATCGAAAGCGAGGAAGAGCTTCTCGTCAAGACCAGCCGCCTTGCGCATGTATGTAGCGATATGGCTGTCGTAGAGAGCAGTGTGTGTATAAGCTTTTGCAGAAAGTTTAAGACGGGTCTCCGGACGAGTGTTGCCGTTGGCT
>JAIDJJ010000243.1 GCA_029052265.1 Muribaculaceae bacterium | reverse complement strand
CATTCGGACCGAGAGGCAATACCCAGTTCTCTGCAAAAGCCTCGTTTATGAAATCCATTTCTTTGCCGCTCATGTGGCAAAGACATAGCAATATTCGCTCGTTCATACTTTATTCAGTCAGTAAAAAAGATTCCACCCTTCCCCTTTCATAACTTTTAAGTTACAAAAGTAGCAACTCAGAAGAATATATGCAAAACATCTTCTATAAATTGAAAAATTACTCAATTCAACTTTCGCAAACGAAAATGGAGGGTTATGAGGTCGTTATAAGTCTTTTTGCGCCCGCGGCTTCGTGGTGCGGAAGGATCGGGTATGGCAAGAAAGGATTTCAAGACTGCTGCTCTGATTTTTTCTTTTCAAGGAATTCATTGATGCCGCACAGATGCTCCCTCACCCGTCCGTCTCCAAATTCATATACCTTCTCCACAAGCCCGTCCAAGAAGTCACGGTCATGGCTGACCACTATCAATGTGCCGTCAAAGTCCCGCAGAGCCTGTTTCAAGATATCTTTCGTCTTCAGGTCAAGATGATTGGTGGGTTCATCAAGAATCAAAAGGTTGATCGGTTCAAGAAGCAACTTTATCATACAAAGGCGCACTCTCTCGCCTCCCGACAAGACTTTCACCTTTTTCTGATTCTCCTCGCCCCCGAACATAAAAGCCCCGAGCAAATCCCTTATCTTAAGACGGACATCGCCTACAGCTATGTCGTCGATAGTCTGAAACACAGTAAGATTCTCATCAAGAAGAGACGCACTGTTCTGAGCGAAATAACCTATCTTTACGTTATGACCCAATGTAATAGTCCCGTCATGCTCTATCTCCCGCATGATGGCTTTTATCATTGTGGATTTCCCTTCGCCGTTGCGTCCTGCAAAAGCCACCTTGTCGCCACGGCTTATAATAAACGAGGCATTGGAAAATACTGTCTTGCCGTCATAGCTCTTCCCTACCCCCTCAGACGTGACAGGATAGCTTCCGCTTCGCGGACATGGCGGGAACTTAAGGCGCAAAGCCGAAGTGTCTTCCTCATCCACCTCTACAATCTCCAGTTTTTCAAGCCATTTCACTTTACTCTGCACCTGATAGGTCTTTGAATAGGTGCCTTTAAACCTTTCTATAAACTCCTTTGCCTCAGCTATCTGTTTCTGCTGGTCGTCATACTGCTTCTGCTGTTGCTGCCGGCGTTCTTTCCGCAGTTCAAGATAATGGCTGTAACGTGCCTTATAGTCATAGATTCTGCCGAGGGTCACTTCAATAGTTCGCGTGGTGATGTTATCTATGAAACGGCGGTCGTGGCTTATCACCACTACTGCCATAGGACTGTTGACTATAAAATCTTCGAGCCACCCTATCGACTCGATATCAAGGTGATTGGTCGGCTCATCAAGCAAAAGCACGTCAGGATTCTGCAAAAGCAGTTTCGCGAGTTCGATCCTCATGCGCCATCCCCCGGAAAATTCCGAGGTGGGACGGTTGAAGTCTTCCCGTTTGAAGCCGAGGCCCAGCAATGCTTTCTCCACATCCTCCTCAAAATGTGTCATGTCTATGGCATAAAACTTTTCACTCGCAGCAGCCACCCTGTCAATCAAAGCCATGTAGGAATCGCTTTCATAATCAGTACGTGTTGCAAGTTCATTGTTCATGGCATCAATCTCCGCTTCCATTTCCCGGAGATGGGCAAAAGCCTGGGAAGCCTCCTCAAAAACGGTGCGCACATCTTCCGTCATCATGTGCTGGGGAAGATAGCACACGGTACAGTCTTTGGGTGCGGAGACCCTTCCGGAAGTGGGCTGTCTCACACCCGCAAGAATCTTAAGAAGTGTGCTCTTGCCCGCCCCGTTCTTGCCCATCAGCGCAATACGGTCTTTAGGATTTATTACAAAAGAAACATCCTTGAAAAGTGTTGTTCCTCCAAACTCGACAGTCAGTCCGTCTACCGATAACATACTTATAAAACATTTAAATTACGCATACTTGCTTTCGCCTGCGGAAATTGAGTCATAATAACGCGGATACGGAAATAATCAGATACGATATATTTCCGAATCCGATGCAAAGATACAACTTTTTAACAACATGCACATTTATCGGTCTCTTCACAGGTCATTTTTCCCACTCAATCATACATACTTTATTCCCCATGGAGAAATCGCTCATTTTCCCTCAATCAGTTTGATGAAACGATGAGGTCTCTCTCGAACCGGGATAGGCAGGCGAAGATTGTGAAGAGCAGGTTGCCATGCGGTGTGGTGGTGAGTTCCTGATACTTTCTCGCTGTACATCCTTTCGCATCCGGCTTGCCGGAGACTGTCGCGCTGTCCGTCAAGGTTCTGTCCGGATGTCGAGACCCTTGCATATCCTATGGTCATGGCTTTTTAGTTGCAAAGATAGTGTTTTTTCGTCAGGTGCTTACTTTTAGGATAAAAAAAACGGTTTAAAAGTAAGCATCTGACGAATATTATATGTAACTTTGCAGCATGAATGATATGAAGAGTGGAGTTCCCACAGCATTAATTGGAAGGAAGAGGCCTCTGGCGGAGCTTCTAAACGCTTTACATTCCAAAGAATCAGAATTTATCGCTATTTATGGGCGGCGGCGAATTGGTAAGACATTTCTTGTGAAGAAGGTATTTGAAAATTCGTTTGCCTTTTCTTATACAGGAGTGGAGGACTATAATACTCGCCAACAGCTTGGAGAATTTTATAGGAGTTTACTGAATCAGGGATTGTCTAAATGTGCAAAACCACAAAATTGGTTTGATGCGTTCTCATTATTGAGAAAATTGTTGGAAACTAAATCGATAGAAGCGGAACAAGGTGATAAGAAGATTATTTTCCTTGACGAACTCCCATGGATGGATGCTAAGGGGTCCGATTTCTTGAAGGCATTAGGTCATTTTTGGAATGACTGGGCGGCTTGGACAAATGATATTATATTGGTTGTATGCGGTAGTGCTACATCGTGGATGATTAATAAAGTATTCCGTAATCATGGAGGACTGTATAACAGAGTTACCCGGCAAATAGAGTTGGCTCCTTTCTCCTTGCATGAATGTGAAGAGTTTTGTGAGCTTAATAATTTCGGCTGGTCTCGATATATGATAGCAGAGGCTTATATGATTTTGGGTGGAGTTCCGCACTATTGGAAGATGCTTGATCCGTCGCTGAGTTTGTATGTGAACGTTGATCGGTTGTTTTTTTCAGAACGAGCTTCAATGAAAATGGAATATAGGGCATTGTTTTCATCGATGTTTTCTTTCCCGGAGAGATATGAGGCAGTGATAAATGCTCTTGTAAACAAGAAAAAAGGATTGACAGCGAAAGAAATATCAGAATATTCGGGGATAGGGATGTCGGCAAGCCTTACCACTATTCTTGAAAATCTTAGCATGTGTGGGTTTATAAGACAGATTTCACAACCAACCAAACAGAAACGTGGTGCCATATTCCAACTGATAGATAATTATACTTTATTTTATTATGAATATGTTCTAAACAGGAAAGAACAATCCAATTTTTGGAGTATTAATCACGCTTCTGGAGAACATAAGGCATGGAGAGGAATTGCTTTTGAGAGGGTCTGTATGCAACATCTGCCACAAATTCAAAGGGCATTGGGAATAGGAGGTGTTTATTGTAAGCAGTTCTCATGGGCAGCTCCCAAAACTGATGAATATCCCGGTATGCAGGTCGATATGGTTATAGATAGAGCCGACAATCTGGTTAACCTATGCGAAATTAAATTTACAGAAGAACCTTTTGCAATTACTCCAGAGTATATGCAAAAGTTAAGGCTTAGGAGAGGTCGTTACCAGCAGGAAATTGCCCCTAAGAAGGGAGTTCATTTGACTATGATTACTTCTGCTGGGGTAGTTCAGAACCCGCAAAAGTTTGAGATAAACTCTTTTGTGTCTCTCGATGACTTGTTTGCAGAATAAAATCCAGTAGGATTTATTTACCTGAATTTCTGAATATCGAGATAAGAAATGTCATAGCAAAAATCGAATTGCGGCTAAAAGTAACAAAATAAACCTACTTTTAGCCGCAATTCAATGGGATAAGATGGTTGCAGGAGATTGAATTTACCATAGTTGGGGTGGTAAATTTGAGTGTTGATGATTCTATTTATAGACCGACTTTTTCATTATCTCATTTTAAAGGTTAATAAATATGGTTAATTATTCTTTGTCAAAGACATAATATGTTTTTGGGGTAGAAATGCTTGCAAGACGATGCGCTGATTAGTGCGTTCAATGATTGTCCAGTCTCCAACAATGGCACCAGAAAAAGATATAATTTTGCCTTTAATCTGGTACTTGAAACTGCCATTTCCATACGGATCCCCCTTTTCATCTACAAATATGTATGTACCGTTTGACGATGAAAGAAATTCCAGAATAAAATTTATTGTTCCTGTTTCCTGATCGTTGTCAAAACTGGTTTCAGTTCCATACCATGTGGTCTGAACTAAATCGGATGGAGATAGAGACAAAGTAGGCTCTTCTTTATCATCGCAACTGGACATAAATAATACTAGTGTAGCTATTATTAAGAGAGTTATTGGCTTATACATATTTTAAAGACCTATTATAGTGTAAGAGGCTAACGTTGCCAGTTATTGGCATTTCGTTGATAGCAAAGATGTTTGAATAGAAGAAATCATCCGTAGTGGCAGCAACAGCTTTTCTCTTAGATGATTTGAGTTGATCTGATATTTCTTTCAATCTTTTCAACTCATATGTCTCTTCAAGTATGGTTGCGTCTTCCTCACAGATTGAGTCAGACGTGGATCTAGTCATTGGATCTAATGAATTTGTAGAGATGATATCTGATTCCATATCCATAAGGTTGTCATTACATGAAGTCATGAATATGGCCATCATAAGTAATGCAAGAATAGAATGCTTGGCTCTGTTCATTTGGTTTGTATTATGAATGTTGGTGAATATGTTAGTCTAAAGAAATGTATCCGAAAACATGATAGTTTTCGGTCTCAAAATTCAATTGAAAGTCTCCTGTTTGAAGGAATAAATAATCTATGAAATCTGATTCCTCTGAAAAAGACCCAAGATTTACTTCATGAGATATGTCCCAGACTTCATAGCTTATTATATCTTCAGGTACTCCAATAATTGTTACTCCATCAGTCTTGTTGATGACACAAGATATTGGCATGGGAGGCATACGGAGACCTTCTTCATCAAGATCTTTATTGTGCCCGGTTTGTCTTTTAGGCTGCTTATGCATGGATGCCGTGTATGAGGTCTTATTCCCAGCCATTATAGAATCGGGGAATAGGATACCAGCCATGAGCATAGCGATAAGGGAAATTGTAAAAAATCTTTTCATATTGATGAGCTTCTGCTTAGTTGAAGCTACCACAAAATTAGCTATAATAGTCTATAGAAAGGTGTAAAATGAGTACGGTAATGGTACGGATTTTAGTTTTGTAAAATTCCGCTCTGTCTTGCCAAAAGATAACTCCCTTATAAATAAATGGTTAGCAATTTGGAAATTAAAAGTAGTACGGTATGGGTACGGCAAATTGCCGTACCCATACCGTACTACTTTTAATCTTATGGATAAAGGTTTTATAGTAAGCGTATTATGCCGTCGATGACTTTTGTTCCCTTCTGTTCTCCAAAAATCTTAACACAGAGTGATTCTCTGCGAGAAACAATAGCTCCTTTAGATCTACTGAGTAAAACTGCCATCTGAGATGGTAGTATATGACATTTTATCAATAAAGCTGTATGAAGATCAATAGTTGTTAGACGACTTTGGGTTAATAATTTGAGATTCTCCTTAAATTGGGGAGAGGATTTAATCACTACATACTCTAGTTCATCCCAAAAAGGATCTTCGTATGATAGAATTTGTTTCTGCTTTATCAGTTCCTGAAGTTTCTTATAGGCTTCCGATTCTATGATATCTTCGCTAAGCTTTGCAGCCTTATTACTGTTGTAAAGAGATAATAGTTTATTACGCAATTTATCCCTAAGTTCTTTTTCTGATTTTGTTGTTAAAAAACTTGTGTCTTCGGAATCATCTTTTATTGTGGATTCTGGAGCATCATTAACTGATTCTGGTATGTTTCCCTC